>NZ_JBFPEZ010000108.1:0-28060 GCF_040838225.1 Xenorhabdus sp. SGI246 | reverse complement strand
AATTAAGTACACGAGAGTATGGAGACCCCTTCAAGGGGTAAGCCAAAGAGACAATGACACTTTAGCTTGAACAAAGAGAAAGCGGCGTCATTTAGGCGCAGTCGGTAACATGCCCTTATAGGGCTAGAGCAAACCACCCGCTATGCGGGTGGTTATGATATTAATTTTTGCGATTGAACCAAATTTTCAATACGTCACAGATTAAAATCTGTTATGCCAGACTTTCTTGATGTGCCGCCATCATCTCCCAATGCTTTTAACTTGAAGCAAATTGTTATGCTTGTGACTTTGTCAGGTTAAGTCCCTGTTTATTGGTTTGCATAAGCGCTAAGATGTTGAGTTGTTAGACAACTCACAGTAAGTTATTCTGGATCTTAATATACTTGGAGAATCAGCTAATTTTAGGTAGAAATAATAGGAGCGTGCACATGTACAGAACTATTTTATTACCAGTAGATATCTCTGAAGATGAACTGACAAGCAAGGCTGTTCACTGTGCGCTTAACATTGCCAGAGAAACAGGTGCCAAGTTGCATATTTTACATGTATTACCTATTTCATCCGCGATTATTAATGCTTATGCATTAGGGTACATGGAAATTAAAGACAAAGCGACGATTAAGGCGGAAGAAGATTTGAGTAAGCTGGCTGCTTCCATTGATTTGCCGAATGATCGTATCAGTTATTCAATTGCTTTTGGCTCACCGAGAGACGAAATCACCTCTACAGCAGATGAAATTGAAGCTGATTTGATCGTGATTGGCTCAAGACGGCCGAATATTACTACCCACTTATTAGGTTCTAACTCTGCGGCAGTTGTCAGATATGCGAAAACATCTGTATTGGTTGTGAGATAGTTATTCGCATTGATAATAATTATCAGTTTTTGTTGTGGTTTTATTGATGATTAATGTAATGGTTAGCGGCTATACCCTGTCTATTTCAATAGATTGCTGGCAAAGCGCAATTTGAGAGACAATGGGTATATATTCGATTACAGGGGGAGTAAATATGTATAAAATGATTTTAGTTCCAATAGATATTGCTGAAGATCACCTGACTGATAATGCGCTTAAGCATGCGGAATTTTTGGCAAAAATCTCTGATGCAAAAGTACATCTTTTTCACTCAGTTCCTGATATTTCGAGATTTTCTGTAAGCTATAGCTATCATTATGACTTACTGAGCGCCTTTGCGAAAAAAGCCATTGCAAATTCCGAAGAGGAACTCAAAAAAGTGGTAGAAAAAATCAATTTGCCGAAGGACAGAGTTTCGTACTCTGTTGCCTTTGGTTCTCCGCGCGACAAAGTGCTTTCCACTGCTCGCGAGATTGATGCCGACCTGATTGTCGTCGGTTCGCGAAGACCTGATATCTCAACCCACCTACTGGGTTCGAATGCATCGGGTATCGTAGGGTATGCAAATATTTCTGTATTAGTCGTTCGCTAACCTAAACTATTCCGGTATTAACGGATATTAAAATACTATATACCCAGCAGAATTTTTATCTGTTGGGTGATTACTCTAATAATTTTCAAAGACCATCATAATTAACGGGGCTGTAACCACTATTTTCTTTTTTATGGAGGGTACATTTTGTCTTATTCTAATATAGTGATAAATTCTTTAAAACGTATACTTGAAAATAATGATGTTAATAATTCAACCATTGAGGAATATTTTCCCAAGAATTATGTTCAAGTAGTAAATGGTAATGAATTTAATTTTAATGATTTTATTTCTCACATAAACTTATTAAAAGAGACTTTAATAAGTACGAAAGTCAATATCTTATCCATTGCGGAAAAAGAAAATAATGTCCATACACACCATATAGTAAAAGCAATAAAAAAGGATGGTGAACATGTTGAATTTGAAGTGTTTGCCAGGTTTTTGATTAACGAAAGTAAAATAATACGTTGCTATGAGTTAAACAGAAAGATTAGCGGCAGTGAACAGGATGATGATTTAGGATCTAGGAAATAGTGTTGTTTAACTTAAATTTGATTTATATCAGAGAGTAGGTAATTGAATAAGAAACGAGTTGCAAATTTAATGAAGAAACTGCAACTCGATAAGTGTTTTTTCACTGTGATTAGATACTTTTTACAAATTATAATAAAAATTCAGGCTAAATATTATTAGAGATAAAAATATTTGGTTCCAATTATAAATCAGATGTAATAATTTTGCTCTTCCAATAATGGCTATACGTCTTTTCCTGATTAATTGGGTTAATTGTATAATATTCAAAATAAATCATCCCCATACCACCGTTTGTAAATCCTCTAACATCATTAAGATCTGGTGAATCAATTTTAATAATAACGGTTGATTTTTTTCCCCTTAATTCATCGGGAGTATATGATGCAACAGTTTTAAATATCTTATTAAAGTTCTTATTTTTTGATTTGACATACATTCTTAAGTATACTTCTTTCCCCCAAAGTGGATAGGATTGATCATTTTCATCATTAGTGCATTTAATTTTTACATATAACTGACAGTTATTTTCGGTATAGTTAGATATATCTCTTTGAGTAATTATTTCATCATGCATTTTTCTGTCATTGTCAGAATGTTCAAGTTTAGGATCGCTTTTTATATCGGCAAAGCTTGAGAAAATACTTGGTATTTCATATATTCTTTCGATATCATAATTAGGTGTGGTTAATTCTTTTCCTATATATTTTACCATTGTAATATCTGAGTATAGGGTTTTACCAGAAATTGGTGCTATTATATAATAAAGCATTGAGTCCTTTTCAGGTGGAAAAATATCTCTTCGCATAAAAAATGTGTAATCAGAAATATCTTGATCAATTGATTCTACAACATCAGAAATTTTTTTGACGGGAAGTATTAATCCTTCTGGGTCAATAGCTCCATTTTCTTTTTTTTTGTTAAAAAATAAAACATTATCTGTCATTGAAACTTGAGAATAAGAATTAATTTGAGCTTCAAAAAATTTACGGCCATCACCATCTAATAAATTTCCGGACAACTCAGGTAAATATGGTGAGTCAAGTAATTCCGCACTATCTGATGGAATAGCAGAAATCATATATACAGCACCAGCAGGATACTCAGCTACACCTTCCACTTTACTAACCAAATTTATAACCGCGGGGGTATCTGTGACTGGATACACGCGAAATTTTACTTTTCCTTCTTTATCACTGTTGACAATGATTTCAATGTTATCACCATAATTATGTAGTTTTATAGGTTGAGGTGATTCCTCTGTATTATCGGGATCGGTCGTAATTATTATTTTCCTTTCTATATGTTCCTTATTTTCAGAAAAAATATGAACAGGTGTATTTTTCAGTAATTGACCATTAGTATCAAACAAAGTTGTACTATATTTTATATAGTTTTCTTTATTATTATCCAGATTATTACTATCGACTGGTGTCAGGCAAATACTCTTACTCTTTTTTAATTGAATTGAATTTTTTACCAAATCTCTTGCATAATATTTTATGACTTTGTCAATGCCTGTAAGTGTAAAAAATATTTCATCTCCTGAATTGATTGAATCATCATTTTTAACAGTGCACAGGATCTTCATATTATATGTATTATTATTTTGTTGAGAGGAGGAATTAATTATCTCTATTAATTCGAAGCCTTCACTATTTTTTATATCTATATTTAATGGATTAGAAGATATTGTTTTTGGAATTATTTTTATATCAAGATAAAATTTTTGGCCAATGATAACATCTGCACCGTTTTCAACGGATAGATTTAAAATATGGTCTTTTAAAATTATATCACTGTCATTTTTTAACATTTTTACCTCTTTCTTTTTTATTTCGAAGAATAAACGCCTTTGTTTATTATAATAGGAATTCTCATGAGAAAAATAAGTTATGATAATTCCTAATAAATTAATTACCATATGCCAGACCAGGTTATGCTATCAGGGCAGGCATCCCCGGAAGGTTCTCCTCCTGGTCGTATAGTATAAATATCAGCCTCCCAAATATGACCATAAAAAATGTCTCCATAATAATTAACTTTAAAATCTAAATGAATACGCCCAGATTTTATATGACCAACATATTTAAAAGGAATGCCAAACAATAATTCTGCTGTATTACTACCATAACTATCTGGTTGAGTTGGCATTAATTTTGATTTAAATTGATAAGTATTATCTGGATAATTATTAATATATAAATTTAATGTAACCTCAGCACCAAGTGGAACTTTTGTTTTATCTCTATAATCACTTGTTCCTGTTATCTTAACGAATAATCCTTCATGATGTGGATTGTTACATCTGTGCGCTACATCTTTTTCATGAATTGAATCATTGATAATATTTTCATCATCACTATAACCAGCGCTATTGTAAACTATGCAACTGTCATATATTCTTTTTTTACCATCAAGTGGTTGGTTATAACTTCCTCCAGGGTATATTATGCTTTGTGGATATGAAGAACGAGCTAATCCTGCCTGATCTACTACAGTATAAGAGAAATGAGAAAGTTCATTTTTCTTAAGAAGATTATAAGGGAATGTTATGTAGCTATTACCTAATTGATTAACATCTTCAACAAAAAATGATTCTTTAACATATTTGTTATTAATGAAAAATAGTATTGTGTCGTTTCTTTTGGAGCCAGGATAATTTTGAATTATAAGTGTAAAAAAATTTGATGTAGGATCTACCCATAAATTACCATTATCTCCAATAATATCAAGAGGAGGAAGATCTAGATCGTTTTTATTATTGTCTATAATATATACCTTATTTTTTGATGAAATGCGTCCTGTTACATTCATCACCATAGAGTCAACCTGAAATACTAATGGTGTTGATTTTTTCGGATAAATATAAAAAACTAATTCTCCATTATCATCAGAAGTAACAGAAAAAGATCTTAAATCAGCAGTAATATTTTTAATTTCGACAGGGGTTGTTTTATCAGCATGGTAAATATTCACCTGGTCAAAATAAGCATATTCTTTTTCAATAATGGCAATAGAAACATTTGGTAATGGTTTTCCTCCTTTATCTCTGATCAAGGCAATTGCTTTAATATATTTACCATCAGGTGGTAAACTATCATACTCCAGAATTTGGAAAATATCTGTTTCAAAGTATATTGATATGGAGCTTTCATCTATCGACATATTGTTTTTCATATTATTTCCTTAACTTTATTTTTAATTTTTTATAATATATTAACGTAGTAGTTAATATATTATTGTATAAATCCGCTTAATAAAAAGCGGATTTTATAGAGCCTAATTTAATAATGGTTTTAATTATCAGGTAAAGGATCACAACCATCAGGATCATCATTTGATTGATTTGGTAATACAGTATCAATTTTGGTGCGCCATTTTTTACTATACTTTCTGGAACCATCATTTTCTTCAATATAATATTCAAAAACAAGTGTTCCCGCTCCTTGAGTAAATGAAGGGCCAGCTCGGTTAACATCACAATATAGAATGCCAATTGTACAGTGGCCTGTTGATTTTCCCGGATCAGGTATAAGTGGCAATTGGATCGGATAACTATTATGAGTATTTCTGGATGTCTGTGTTTCCACTCGAACAGTTAGACTTCCTTTACTGCCGAGTTGAGGTAGTGTCTTATTGTCTTTTTCACTGGTCCCCATTATCACGACATACAGCCCTACAACACCTTTAGCACTTTGACCATGTTTTCTTTTATGGCTTATTGTGTCCAAATTAACACCATCAAATTCAAGAATTTCATATGGATCACTATATATATCTGTTCCACTATATACATCAATAGGAGGTGTGGCACGGCTAGAGTATACTTTGACCTTATCGTAAATTCTGACTTTAGGTGAATCGTTTTGCTCACCAATATACGTGAACATTTCTGTCATAGAATAGCTGTATTCTTTATTTTTTGGAGCGATTAAATAATAGAGCTTCATAGGTTTGTTAAGTGGTATTTGATCATATGTAAAGGAAAAAGGATTTTCTTCTAAATTGAATATACCATTAAGATTATATATAGGTTTAAGTTGAATGGGGTTATCATCAGGATTAAATCCTTGAATGAAAAATATCAGAGAATCTGTATCCTGATATCCTGGATAAGGAGTAACATACACTTTAACTCCTTCAGTTTCTGGTATTTTTTCGATTTTCCCATCTTTTATTCCGAGTATTGTGGGAGCATTTGGACCAAATATTGAATTGTTTATTGCATTGAATATATATATAGATGCTGCATAATTAACAGAAGTTACATTCAATATTTGGGTATCAAAGTCGATTCTAACAGAGGTATCTCGTATTGGATAAATGCGAAATTTTATATCTCCATTAATATCGCTGTTGATAGTAAAAAAATCAAAGTCATTCTGGCGATGTGTAATAATTTTTTGGGATAGTTGTCCATCTTCTGGTTCTGTGCCTATATTTACAAGCGCTTTGTCTTCATCATGTGAGAATATCTTACCTGGCTGTTCGGATGATATAATAATTTGTGTATTCCTTAGTGGATTATTATTATGATCTAATAATTTACCGGAGTATTTAATATATGAATTTCCGATACCAACAGGGTTATCTTCTGTTGGTGGTTCAATATATTCATTTTGAGTGCTTAATGAAATAAAGCTTGTTGGTTGAACTTTCTTTGCCGTATATTTAATTTCCAATGGTTTTATTTCATTAATATAACTATTGCTTGACATTGCATTAATTATATATTTGATTGATGACCCTTCGGGTAAGTTATTATTTATATGTAATAGAATTATGGTACTACCAGAACTTTTATCTTCTGATATTTTCCAGAAAGGTTTGTTTTCTACAGTAACATACCTTTTATCGGCTTCTATTGAAATATTGTCAATGTGGGAAATTAAATTTGGATCAGCAGTAAGTGATACAGTTAAATAACAAGTTTGCCCAATAACAACATCAGCTCCGTCAGGTATAGACACACAAAGTTCACCAAATTTACATGGGCTGTCTGTTATTCTTATATTATTTATTGTACTCATAGTCTACCTCTGTTTTTAATATGTTCGATATCGACATATCTATATGAATAAATAATGTAGATATCTTTATTAAATTAATTTTCTTAAGCAGTGTTCATTGAGATAACTGATTTTTTAATTTTTCTTTGGTTTCGGACAACCATCGTCATCTAGATCAAAACCAGTATTTGCTGTACCTATTGTAGCTTTCCATTCTTTACTGTTTCTTGTGATTCCTGCATCTTCTATCGAATAAACAAACGATAGTTTTGCCTGAATACCATTCTCCCATCCCTGAGCTCTGGTTAAATCACAATATGGAATTTTTATAATGTGATAGTAATTAACATTATCAGTCAATTGAATGGGTGGATAAGATTTATTTTCTTGTCTTGTAGCAGAATCTATATTAATCGTTAAAGTACAAGTAGAATTGAGCGGAGGGAGTCCCTTCACTTCCTCTTCATCAGTTTTTGCTATTTTTATAACGACATACATGCCAATAGGATCGGTATTTGTTATGTTAGGGGTTCCTTTTATATATTGATTTATCGTATCTAGCGTGACTAGACGATTGTCATACATACGATCATTTTTATTTTTGAGGTCAAACGGTGTTGGTGAATAACTCGAGTATACCTCAACTGGTGTATAAATCCCGTAATCACCATTATTGTTATCACCTTCAGATACTTCACCAACATACATAAATTCTGATGACATGGAATAGAGAGATTCCTTACTGACGGGTGCAATCAGATAATAAAGCTTCATAAGCTTATTAAGTGGAAATTGATCATATGTAAAAACGAAAGGATTTGTTTCTAGACTGGCTACGTTATCAAGTTTATATATAGGTTTGAGTTGAATTGGTTTATCATTTTCTTCATACCCTTGCATAAAAAATATCAAACTATCTGTCTTCTGATATCCGGCATATGGAGTAATCCCAACATTCATTCCCTTGGAGCCAGTTATCTTAGGAACTTCTCCCGTTGTTGATGCATCGTATATATTTGGTGATGATGGGCCGAATGGATCATCACTTTGATTTGTATTATTAAATATATATGCAGATGCAGCATAACTAATAGATGTCACTCCTAATATTCCTGTTTTGAAATCGATTCTGGCAGATATATTTTTTTTTGGATATAAACGAAATTTTATGTAACCATTTTCATCGCTGTTAACAATGAAATAATCTATCCCATGATCCCTATTAGTTGTAATCGTCTTAGAACTACCACTATCTGGCTCTGTTCCTATATTAACAAGAATCTTATCTGGATTATCAGAGTATATTTGATCTGATAATGAAGATGCGACTATAACTTGGGTTTTTTTAAGTGGTTTTTTTTGATTATCAACGACTTTACCAGAATATATAATACTTTTCTTTCCTGTTCCTACTGGGTTATCCTCTGTTGGGGGTTGAATATATTCATTATCAGTTTTTAATTCAATGATGGTGTCAGGATTAATTTTCTTCACATTATATGTGATCTTTTTCGGTGTGTAATTAGATACTGGTTTAGTAGTTTCATTGTCAGCCCAGAGCTTAATAATATAATTGATTTCCTTATGCTGTTGTTCGTCCAGGTTATTTTCAACAGTTAAAAGAATTGTTATACCTCCAGAATTAATTGCATTATTCCATGGTTCCTCTATCTTCCATTTAACGAATTTAGCTATATTTTTATCAAATTCTATCGTTATATCTTTAATATTTATTATCTTTTCTGGTTGTCCTGATACAAGTATTGTTATATAACAGGATTGTCCAACAAGAATATCAGATTGATTAGGTATTGTTGCAGTAACGGTATAATCCTCTTTAGGTGGATTTTTTGTAATTAAATTTTCTTCAATCTTCATTTTAATGCCTCACTAATTAAATTTATTATTTTGAGAAAATGTTTTGATATGGAAATGAAATACACTGAAATTATTTTATTTGAGTGTATTTTTTATGCTTGTAAATAACAATCGTAGGTAGATTAGATGATCGATTCAGATTTGGATAATGAAAAATAGTTATCACCTGATAACCATATCTATTTGAGTGATATTTAGATTGAAAGTTTTTTCATTGTGAAACTTATTTCATTATTCAACATTAGTAATAAGTAGATGGAGTTGTATTTTTGTAGGGTAAAAAGCTGATTGAGCTAACAGACAGCCAAACGCATATTACGGCTGTCTGAATTTACAATATATTGAATCCTGTATTTTTAAGTTAATGAGAAAAATAACTCGCAACACAAAGTACATAACCCTTAAGATCACCTACCTCTTCGTTTTTTTGAGTATTATAGATAAAATTTCCTCTATCTGCGTTTCTCAGATATCTTCCAAGGATGTTTGGAGTCACTGGAGGTGGTGGTGTAACTGCATCAAGTATTCCCCAAGAGTAGCTATCTGGGAATTCACTTTGTAAGGAATAAATATCAACTCTGCCAATACCTATATCAAGCTCATTAATATTGCGCAAATACGGTACAACCGGACTTAGGCATGTAATTTTTTCCTCCTCACTATCTTGTTTCATAACTCCTGGATGAATAACATTGGGCTTGATGATCTTTTTAACCCAAAAAGAATAGTTATAAGTATACTTAGCCTTATTGGTTCTTTTAATCGTTATAGATGTGTCCTTCTTAGTCTGAAGCGGACTGCCCAGAGTTATCTCTCCTGTAGTCATATCGATATCCCAAAAGTCATTAATTCCACCCCTAAAACCTTTTGTAGAAATAATTTCCCCTCCTTCATCCATAATCTTTTTCTTTATCGATAAGTCGTACAATTGAGCGTACATATTTCCAAATACATTACTGGGCCTGAGTTGATCTTCAAATATTTTGCTTTTCTTGATTGTTCTATTATCAGCTTCTTTAACATAGACAACGACCCCTGTGGTTATAGGCGCAGGAATTTCAAAAGCAACCGGAATAGCCGACTTACTATCACCTGGCACGGTTAATTCTACTGCCAAACCATCAATTATCTGGCCACTCTCAATATCACCAATACCAACCTGGCTGGTTAATGTACCCGTCATCTTTCCATCCCTGACTGTATTATCACTCTCAACTTTCCATTCTGGTTCACCTTTATAGGTTCTGGCTTCAAAATTAGTTTTCCATTCTGCACTTATTTTATGTTCACCTTGTAATGGTTTATTTGAGCCTTTCTTATAAATTGTTGCTTGATATGTAAATTTATCTTTGCCGTTGCCTGTTAAGATATCACTGGGCTTAAGTTGTTCTGTGCACTTATTATCTATCATTAGACAAAATTCTTTTATTTCAAAAGATTCCGATTTGAAAGATACAGGTGCCTCTGCATTTGCGCATTGTTCTGCTTCTTCCGCTTCTTTTGTGCATTTAGCATCTTCTCTTACAGGATGATCTATAAAAAGTGTGACAAGAACATTCTCTACGCTTTTATTACTGGTCAATGTTGCTGTTAATGTTCCTTGCTTCGGTTTTGTATGTCCTTGCAGAGTAAGTCCGTGTTTGTTGTTTGCAGGGTTTATAGGATTATCATCTATACTCAATGCCCATCTTACATTGGGGATTTTTTCATCATCTTCTACCTGCTTACCATTACGATCTATGATAGTTGCCGTATAGATAAATTTACTTTCATCATTAGCAGGTAAAGTCTTTTTTGCAGCAGTTTCTTTTTCTGATATCTTTTCTCCTTCTGTTCTAACTTTTCCCTCTGATTCTGTTGAAGTGGTTTTATCCTCGGAAGCATTTCCTCCATCAGTATCTGCCTTAACAGTCAAGATATGCCCTTTAATCCTGTAACCCTTGGGTTCTTCAGGAATTGCTACAAGAAACTGAGCAATCGGGATCTTTCGATGATCAAGCACAATATTGTTATTTCTTTCGGCTAAATCGTAACGTTCCCCCGCTAATGTACGCATAGCAGCTACATTCTCTGGTGATAACTGAGTGCCTAAAGGAACTCCCAGTCTATAATTTAGATTCGCCAAAAATTGCGTTTCAGAGCGACCACCTTCACCTTGTCTATAATCCACACCTATTGTTATCAACGGGATTGGGGTATAAGTCACTCCTAGCTTAACCAGACTGGGGTTTTTCTGTTTGGTATACCGATTGAATAAGGTTACGTTTTCGCCGAAATATTGTTCATAAGTCAGTTTGCCCCCTAAATTAGGGTAGGCAGGCAGAAAGAACTCTCCGTTGATGTCATAACCATTGGCAGGGCGTTCATGGTGTTCTTCAAAATTCCGTGAAATCTGCCAGTCGCTTAAGCGACGATAAGTGTTGGCAGAAAGTTTGATATAGTCACCCCAAATTTCTCCTCCAAATCCTATTCGCTTGTTTTTACCTGTGAGGTCATGGTCATAAAATGTATTCAGGCCATACATCCAGTTTTGATAAAAATAGCGTCCTCCCAAACCAAGGTTAACTGTATTCCGGCTGTCTTTATTGCGATAACCTAATTGGGAAAAGAGGAGCCAATTCGTTTTATTATCGTAAAGAGGTAATAACAGATCTAATGAGTTATTTTCTAATTTACCTTTTCTATCAAAACCAAAGTTAATTTTTGCTGTGCCAAATTGAGATAACCATTTTTGGGCTTCGGAGGCAATGGTACTGTTAAATTTACCTAAGGCATAAGATTTAGCTTGTTCAACTAGTTCAGAAGAGGATGATGACAGTATATTACCTACTGTCTGGATATTTTTTGTAATAAAGCCAGGTAATTCAGTTTCTGAAATGTTATCTGCTTTCTGTATATCATTTTTTTTATTTGATTCGCTAACACGGATAGCTAAGTTATCTTTTCTCCCCCTTTCTTGGGGAAGAGAATTTTCAATTGTTATATTTTCATCAGCAAAGGCGTTTATTATCGCAGATGGTATCAATAATGTATAAAGCACAGAGAGAAGAATAATGAATTTACCAATATATGATAGCATATATAAGCACCTTAGAGATTTTGATATTAGAATTAGAAGTGTCTTAACTGTATTTTTATCCATTAAATAATTTAATATATTCATACTTGATATTAGTTAAGTATTTTAATTTTGACAAGAAATCTGCAAAAAAGACGAATCTAATTTGTTACGGCACTCAAATCGATGGTTTCTATTTTCATGGATTACACCCTGACTTAATGGTCAAAAAAAGTTCCATTGTGGTACTATTAATAAAAAATATATTGTTAGCTATGGTTATCAGAAGATAGTTTTCAGTTAAAAATGCAAAAAAACCTCGTTTAATCCAACGAGGTTTGTCAGAGGTCAAAGAACTTCTATTTCACAGAATTTTGTTTTATAGAATTTGTCGCAATACACGAGAAAAACTATATTCCCTTCCGGGATACATACTACCGACTGCGTAATCAATCAATACCAGATGCCCTCGATTTTCTTCTATCCAATCAGTAGGTAGCGGTACTGCCATTTGGTTTTGATCATCAACCTGTTTATAATCGGTCTGTAGCATTGTTCTACCTACTGCACGGATTTCTACTGTTTGATCAAAAGACATACCAGAATACTCTATCATAACGTGAATAGTGCCATCGTCACGGTAGAAAAGGGTGGGGGCTGGTAAATTAATATTCTGTTTTCCAATATCAAGATGTAAAGTTCCAGAGTATACAGCAGAGTCACTGACTAATTTTTCCACTTTAAACTGCACTTGTGCTGTATAACCAATCGTGTCAATAAATTCCATGCGAGGAATATAGAACGTCATCAGCATGACTTCATTTACTGTTTGAGTTGGTGTTATGTATGTATTATTACGACCTTTCCATATTACATTGACAATCTGCCCGGGAGCCATACCATCATAAACTGGCACATCTATTCTCAATTGATCTAACCTATAATAATCATCTTTTGTTAGTAATGTGCCATTATTACCTGTAGCATCTGGAGCACTTGGAGCATATTCAGGCAAACTGGATGTATCCAAAGATGCAAGAGTTATATTAACTATTGGTGACTCACGTACATTTTCATTACTGGTTATTTCGTAATGCCCTTGAAAGGCGCCATAAACAAAAACTTCATCTACAAGAAATAGTAAAGTGTATGAAGGAACATCCAATACGTCAGGCGTTATATAATAGGGTAGTGATTTTAGAACAGTTCCATCTTCATTATTTAAACAATTACCATTGAAACAAAGATAGCCAGTTATTTTATCACCAACTTCGTCACCAGCGTATTTATCAACCTTCATGATTATGTATTTATTTTTTGTTGCCCTAATATCATGCACATTAATAGTGCCCGTTTCATCTGCTTGTGGAAAAGTAGGTGGAGCAAGTGTTACATCATATAAACTTTTCATTGAATTACCTCTTGTTTCTGTTATGTAAATATTAGTTTGGTTGTTGTACTTTATACTTATTTAATGTGGAATTTTGTTGGTTTTTTATATGTTAATTTTCTATATAGCCTCTTAGGGTTTTTATTTAAAATTTATCTTTCATGAAGATATAATTTTTGTTGTTTTTAATTAGATGTACTTAATTTCAACTTGTTAATTCTAAGGATTAATAACCTGATCATCTGGATTATAGCTAAAGCTAATACCTTGATTGTTATCAGAAGGGAGTGTCATCTGTATTATTGGTATGATTACCCCTGTAACCTGATAAAAATCTTTTTGATCATGTTGTGCGCTATTTAACCCTTCATCACGATAAAAGAAGGCTTCGATAGGTAATTTATCCGGGATATTTTGGGGCCAGGTAGCCAAAATTAGTTCGTTATTTAATGGTAACTGAATCAGTGAGCGAACTTTAATTCCTTGCATAAATGCATCTGCGCTCCCTGTTCCTGTGACATCAAAACCACATTGGGCGAAGCGGCTGGAGTGAACAACATTTCTATAATGATTGACCCACTGTTCTGCTGTGGTAATTCCCTGTTGTTGGCAAGGAATGCTGTTTGGGTTTCCTGAATCAGGACCACATCCTTTGTCACTTCTGTTTACCGTATCTCCGTCAATGGGAAAATAGCAAAGAATTTCAGGGCTAACTTTATCAGCAGGATTTTCAATGTATGGAGAGAAAATAAAGCCATTTTTGTAATCATAAGCGAGTTCGATATCCTTAACATCATGTCTCAAATAGGAGAATGAAACACCGCCACTTTCCTGGGAATGTGGGCTTGGATTCCATGAGTGATATTTATCCGAAGCAATGGTTCCTCTCAGTAAAACACCTGAACATAAAAATGCAGGAAGACCGTCATCTCCACAATATTTTTGATTATCAAAGTACCTTTGAGTTATTTTGTTGGCAACATCGTAACCATTATGATTTGGATCAGCATTAACAATAGGGATAAAAAAGCTGAGTAGAAATATTTTGGTAAATAAAATTATTTTTTTCATATTATTATTGCCCTATCTATAATTTTACAGAGTTAATAAGGTGGTTAATGATGGTTTTTGAGATTTAAAGTATCTTATAACCTATGACTTAGATAATAATATGTAGCTACTATAAATTGTTTTATGTTGACTGCATAAGTAGTTATGTGATTTCAATCACTTGATATTATTATGATTTTATGCCTCCTGAATTTGTATGTGGTTTTTGGATGTGATTTTATCTTTGATTATTTCCTCTTTAATGAAATTTAAATTCAGGGTGATTGTGGTTTGTATAAGGTGTGTTTTTTATTTGATTATTTCAAATCACTTTTTTTTATCAGCCAATAACTTATTTTTATTGGTTTAAAGTATTTCTTTCGTTAAAGAAATACTTTAAACTATAAACCATGATTAATGTTTTTATATGTAATATGAATTTAATTCTTTTCTAATTTAATTTTTATAAAAGATGAT
Source organism: Xenorhabdus sp. SGI246 (assembly GCF_040838225.1). Lineage (NCBI taxonomy): Bacteria > Pseudomonadati > Pseudomonadota > Gammaproteobacteria > Enterobacterales > Morganellaceae > Xenorhabdus > Xenorhabdus sp. SGI246. The sequence goes on along the minus strand of NZ_JBFPEZ010000108.1, from coordinate 13,212 downwards.
TTTATCCAATCGAAAAAAAGGCGTGATGATAATAAAGTAAAATGAATACACGTAACAATTTTTTGGAAATTAATTTTTGGAAAAGGAATAATAAATTCCTGATTAAAGAATTTCAAAAGCTATCATTAGCCATTTCTCACCCAAAAAGAAACGCGGTGAGTGTTAATAATAAAACACAAAGAACCATTAGAAAAATAGATGGTTTTTTGTGTTTGTTTTTTAAACATAGAACAGGGTTATAGTTCATCAGAAAATGAATTTAAAGTAATATCTAACTGATTTTTACCTGCAATGATAACCTGAATTTGTAAATGATTTTCTGAAGTATGAATAGTATTGATAGTAACCTCTTCATTTCCTGAGTATTTTTTTACAACATCCAGTAGCTCGTGTTCAAGCTGTTCAAGTTTAGTATTGATCGTCATTTATTTTATTAAATATCGTAAAGTTGATTTAATTTTACTCAAATAAATAGAATTCAATGGCTTAATAAACAGAGTATTTGAGTCTTTAAAGATGCAATAAATTAACTTATTGCATGAATTAAGTGATATTGATTTAAACAAACTAAGTTAGCAAACTGATCCTACAGTAATCATTTAAGAGAAATTCGACAAAGAATATGTATCATTTATTTGTCTGATCAGGCAGGATACCAGATTAGTGTGATACAACAAGTGAATAGGTATTATTTTGAACAATAAAATTCGCCTTTGGGCAAATTATCTTTTATTTTTGGCATTCATTGCATCTTTTAGCGCATGGAGTATGCCGGCCAACTTTGAACAGGCTAAAATAGAATCACGAAAATATGTTTATGACGGGCAAGAAAAATCAGGCATTGGTACTTTGTATTGTGGCTGTAATTGGCAATGGGTAGGTAAAAGTAGTGGGCGTGTCGATCTGGCCTCTTGTCATTATCAAGTCAGAGCACAACAAACCCGTGCTGAGCGTATCGAGTGGGAACATATTGTACCAGCGTGGGTATTTGGCCATCAGAGGCAATGTTGGCAGAATGGCGGAAGAAAAAATTGTGTTGAAAATGATCCGGTATTTCGCGCGATAGAATCGGATATGCACAATCTGGCACCTTCTATTGGTGAAGTTAATGGAGATCGCAGTAATTTGAGTTATGGAATGGCTTCCAAAAATTTGCCTAATATGTACGGTGCTTGTAGCAGTAAAGTGGATTTCAAATTACGCCTTTTTGAACCGCGTGATAAAGTGAAAGGGATGGTCGCCAGAGTCTATTTTTATATGCATGATCGCTATAACTTGACGATGTCACGTCAGCAACAGCAATTAATGATGGCATGGGATCGTCAATATCCGGTAGAAGCCTGGGAGCGGGAACGGGATAATCGAATCGCCCGTATTATGGGGCACCATAACCCGTTTGTTACAGGAAGTAAAAAATGGCAATCAGGGCACAAAGATTCAGGTCAAAGGCTTAGTAAGCAAAATAATAGTCAAAATTTAAATTCATACCAATCAGTTGCTGAGCCGGTTTCAGTTAAAAAATCAACGACGAAAGTCACTCAAAGTGAAATAATTAAAGGCAATAAAAACAGCCAGATTTACCATTTTGCACATTGTTCAGGATATAAGACAGTAGCAGATAAAAATGCTGTTTATTTTCGTTCGGAATTTGAAGCTCAGAAAGCCGGGTATTATTTGGCAGGTAATTGTAAAAATAACTAAAGTATTCTGATTTGTTATTTTATGGCTTTCACTGGTTTATTATTTTTTCAATGAAAAGTTAAAAAATGTTTCAGTAAAGTTTAAATTGCTACCTTGTCATGAATAAAAAACTGTCATTATACTGACATCATAGCCCGCTAGATTTGGTCTGGTTGTTATAAAAAAGCGGGCCATGCGAGGAATGCTGATGACAGATACTGAAACAATGACAATTCAGTTAGAAAGTGAACCGGTGATTGAAACTGAACTACCCATAAAAAGGTGGTCATTTTAGCACCGGTTTTTTATGGGCCTTAATGAGCTGAAAAGGGAGCTCCCATCTATTCTATATAACGCAGTTATTCTATCAGTGGTAGAGCCATCGGTGATAGAACACGACACGTGTGAAGCCAACGATAAGGTGTGTGACTATGAGTAGACAGAAAGCAGTGATGAAATCTCGTCGTGAAGTCAGAAGAATGTTAAAAAAAGATATGCGTCAATCTCGTTATCACAATGATAATAATGTTACCTCATTAGTCCAAATTAGCGGTGTAGAAGCCATTGGAATGGCGTGCGAAAACAAGGATATATCTGAAATTCGTCCACGCAATGAAGTGCAATATCGCTATATATGGGCTATTAATAATAAGCAATTGATTATTGCTAATGGTGAAGCAGGTTGCGGTAAAACTTTTATCAGTACGGTGATAGCGGCTGATGCACTTATCAATAAAGAGGTTGATAAAATCATTGTGACACGTCCGGTATTGCAGGCAGAAGAAGATTTGGGTTATCTGCCGGGCGATATGGCAGAAAAGTTTGCACCTTATTTCCGTCCGGTTTATGAGGTTTTATTAAAACGTATGGGAGCATCATTTTTGCAGTATTGTCTGCGTCCTGAAATAGGAAAGGTCGAAATAGCGCCTTTTGCTTATATGCGAGGCAGAACATTTGAGAATGCGTTTGTGATCCTTGATGAAGCACAGAATGTCACTATCAATCAAATGAAAATGTTTTTAACCCGCTTAGGGGAAAATATTACCGTCATTGTGAATGGGGATATAAGTCAGTGTGATTTACCAGACAATATCACATCAGGGTTGCTGGATGCACTAGAAAGGTTCTCCGATGATGAAGCGATCAGTGTAATTCATTTTTCTCAGGAAGACTGTGTGCGTTCCAGATTGTGCCAAAAAGCGTTGTTGGCTTATAATACGGCGGTTTAGTATTGAAACAAAAATTGCTCAGAAGAGAGATTTTAAGAAGAGCTATTTCAAAGAGTAAAGCGGCTTCATTCGTTGTTGATACTTATTGTAATATATTGTTCAAGAGTGAAGCCGTTAATAATTGCATTATAAATGATAGCCCCAGTTCTGCTAAAACATATTATTTTAAGCTTTTATCTTTACCCGGTTATTTACGATAAAGTACCCTCCGAATACAGTATATTTTCCTCGGTCAGCTTTGTTAGGATCTCTTATAATTTTTCTCTGATTATCTGTTTTTCTCACCCTTTCTTTACCAAGTTTATGTGCCCACATCTGAGTTCGGTACTGATCGAAAACTAAACGATACCAATGGTAATCCCAGTTGTATGAATTATCTGGCATAGTATAGAGAGCAACAACATAATTGGGATGATATTGTGCATCTGTAAACTCATCAAGTTTAACTAACCCATCAGCAATAGCCCCATCTATAACAGCTTGAAGATAACGTTTTGTATAAGGAAATGTGATTGGTTTACCACCGTAACTGCCGGGTTGAGGATAATCGTTACTTGCATAGTTACATGCGTAAGCATAACAATTATTCAGAGCAATGCGGGTGGGATCATTCCAGAAACCCTGGTTATACCTGGCCGCATCTACATCATAAACTTGTCCAGTTAATGGATTGGTAAATTTTACTGACATATGCCAACTTGGTTCGTGTATTTGATTAAATACAGTCGTTTTGTATTCCTGTTCATCTTGCTCTTCATCTTGTTGTTCAGCGTTTAGGGAAGTAACAACGTTATCTGGCTGGAGATCTTGTATTTCCTGTTTTATATGTTTTTTGAGTGGATCATCTTGGGTAAATTTTTCAAGTAAAACGAAGCCAAGCTCTTTACTGTCTTGTAGATTTTCCGCCATACCATCACAGACATGAAATGAATTAGTGAGCCCATATTGAAGTGCTGACCCTTGTGCAGAATCTTCAATTTCGACAAAAAAACCAGAAAATCCGAGCTTTCTTTCACTGATGCCAAAGTTTATTCCCTTTTTCTTATCTCGCATGAAATCTAATAACGGTTTGATATCAGTTCCGTCAAAAAACCATTGATAATTTTCCCGTCCTGAAAATGTAAGTAATGTTATTTTGATCATATCAAACTCCGTATATAAATTTAGTATAAATATTATTTCCCCAAAAAATACAATATGCTTGAGAATATATTTATAGTGTATAAATATATATTTGTTAACATTAAAATTATCTGAATGAATATCTAAAATAGATATGTTGCTACTGATTGTTTTATAAATCTGTCTTTAAGTTTGTGGGTGAATTATTTTTCTGGAAGAGAGTTTTAATAAATCCCCAGACACAGAATCCATTGTGACCGGGGAAAATAAGTTAATATGATAAAAATTAAAAAGTGGGTATAACGAAGAAATAAATATGCCAATATTGAATGGGTAGAAAATTTAATAATTACTTAATTTTCATACCCGCTGCTGTCATTAAAAAACGAAATAAAGTGGAAACAGCATAAAGCGCTAATACACTACAAAGCCAAATTATTATCAGCCAGCCCAATCTTTTCCATAATGGAGAATGGGTGTGCTCTGTTTTAGTGGTAGCCTTGTTCATGGGTAATTTTTCCTCGGAAGACATAATAACTCCAACAGGTGTAAACCAAGATTATCGGGATAATAAATAGCGCGCCAACGAGCATAAAACCCAGTGATTGAGAAGGGGAGGCAGCTTCTTCATAACTGATAAACGGAGGGATGATATTTGGCCAGATGCTGATCCCCAACCCACTGAAGCCCATAAAGACTAATAACAGTGCAGCCAAAAATGGGGTGTAATGGCTATTATTCTGATTGGCTGTCAGCAGTTTCCAGCCTGAAAATAAGACCAGTAATGGCACAGGTATAAAGAATAGCAAGTTAGGAAAACTGAACCAGCGCCCGGCAATAGCGGGTTGAGAAGCCGGTGTCCAAAAGCTGATGATAATGATGGCTGTCAGCATCAACAAGGTTAACGGGCGTAGAAGACCATACATTTGTTGTTGCAAATGTCCTTCAGTTTTCATCACCAACCAGCCACATCCCAATAGTCCATAAGCAATAAGCAAACCAAAACCACAAAATAGCGGAAATGGTGAGAACCAATCGAAAATACCGCCAGTATAGGTGCGATTTTCGATTGGGAAACCGTCAATAACTGCTCCGATAACAATGCCTTGTGTAAAAGTAGCAATAATGGAACCAGCAATAAACGCTTTATCCCAAATGGGTTGATGCGCTGGCGTTGCTTTGAAACGGAATTCGAAAGCCACACCACGGAATATCAGCCCCAGTAGCATCATCGTTAATGGGATCGCCAACGCATCCAAAATAACAGCATATGCCAGAGGGAAAGCGCCAAATAACCCGGCACCACCGAGCACCAGCCAGGTTTCGTTACCATCCCAAACAGGTGCTACCGAATTCATCATCAAATCACGGTCTGATTGTTGCTTAATCATGGGATACAAAATACCGATACCAAGATCAAAGCCATCCATCACGATATACATCATCGTGCTGAAGGTAATAATCAGGAACCAAAGCAGAGGAAGATCAATGCCCATTGGTTAACTCCTTATTGGGACCTTTGCGGATAAGTTTCATCATATAGGCATAACCGACACCGAATACGGCGCTGTAGACAACAAAGAAAATCAGCAAACTGATACTCATATGGATCTCACCGTGGGCCGAAACAGCATCTTTTGTACGCATCAAACCATAGACAACCCACGGCTGGCGGCCAATTTCAGTGGTGAACCATCCGGCCAAGATGGCAATCAGGCCAGAAGGTGCCATCAGGAGCATAAAACGGAGGAAAGCCCGGTTTTGGTACAAGCGCTTTTTATAACGTAACCACAATCCCCAAATGCCCGCCATAATCATTAATAGCCCTAACCCAACCATGATCCGAAATGACCAGAACACCATGAAAGCATTGGGGCGATCTTCTGGTGCGAATTCTTTTAATGCCGGAACTTGTTTATCAATACTGTGTGTCAGGATCAGACTGGCCAGGTAGGGAATTTTGACTGCATAACGAGTCTCTTCTGCTGTTTGATCAGGAATGCCGAATAAAATGAGTGGAGTTGCCTCACCGGGATGATTTTCCCAATGACCTTCCATCGCAGCAATTTTAGCAGGCTGGTGTTTCAGTGTATTCAGGCCATGTAAATCACCAATCATGGCTTGTAACGGAGCAATAATCAGGATCAGCCACATCGCCATAGACAGCATTTTCTGCATGGCTGATGAATTATTGCCTTTCAGCAAGTGCCAGGCAGCAGAGGCAGCAATAAAGAATGCGGAGGCAAGAAAAGCTGCGGTTCCCATATGCAGCAAGCGATAAGGGAAAGAAGGGTTAAAGATAACTGCCAGCCAATCTACAGGAACGACTTGATTATTGACAATTTCGTAACCTTGTGGCGTCTGCATCCAGCTATTGGATGCCAGGATCCAAAAGGTGGAGATGATCGTTCCGAGAGCGACCATACAGGTGGCGAAAAAATGAAGTTTTTCACCCACCCGATGCCAGCCGAACAGCATAACGCCAAGAAATCCTGCTTCAAGGAAAAATGCGGTCAATACTTCATAGACCAGCAAGGGGCCTGTGATCGTTCCTGCAAAATCAGAGTAGAAGCTCCAGTTAGTGCCAAATTGGTAGGCCATGACTAAACCAGAAACCACCCCCATACCAAAATTAATTGCAAAAATTTTCGTCCAAAAGTGGTATAACGTTTTATAGTCTGGATTGCGTGTTTTCAGCCATAAACCTTCCAACAGAGCAAGAAAACTGGCTAAGCCTATCGTAATGGCAGGAAAGATAATGTGAAAAGACACGGTAAATGCGAATTGTATCCTTGCGAGTTCAAGGGCACTTAACCCGAACATAGTGACCTCTTATTTTTGACTGAACCCTATTGGGTAAAAGAAGTGAAAGAGTGAAGACAAGTAGAGCACACCGATTTTGGATATAACAGTAACAATTTTTTATTTGTTTACTATAACAGTTTAGTTTAGATCAAATGCGTAACATAAGTTAAACAATGAAGAAACATTAAATTTAACTGAGGTAATATTATGAAAAAATATAATATATCCATAATAAAAATGAGTTGGTTAATAAAAAAATCTGATTAAAGTTGCAACATAATAACATAGCCAATGGTTTATATAATCACCAAATAAATAACTCTTGATATTAATGATGGTGAATATAGAACGGCAATTTTATTAAATCATCTAATAAGAGAAGCGAAAGTAATGATTTGAAATAATATAAACCGGACTTTGGTCAGCAATCAGGTTCCAATGGTTGTAATATGAGAATTAGTTGAGTTTATATATTCGATTTATACATACCTGCACTAAATGGATCTTTTCTGCATATATAGGCTATTTGACTTTCTCTATTTCACGTAATGATATCCCTCATGATTCATTAGTTACTGATTAATACACTAAATAGTAATGGATTGGGTATATATGATATAAGGGGATCACTCATGAAAGGCTTAAATAATAAAGTTGCTATTGTTACTGGTGGTGCCACTAAAATTGGTGCAACTGTTGCCAGTGTATTGAGTGAATATGGTGTTAAAGTTGCGATTTTCGATATTGACCGGGAAGGGGGAAAGAAGGCCTGTAATTTCCGACCGGATTCCATTCGCTTCTGGCATGTCGATATTACCGATGATAAACAACTTGTTCAGGGAGTGCATGAGGTTGCTGCTTATTATGGTCGTCTTAACTGCCTCGTTAATCTCGCTGCAACTTATCTGGATGATGGTCTGGTTTCTAGTCGCGAAACGTGGCTGACCGCACTAAATATCAATGTGGTCAGTGCCGTCAGGGCAGCTCAGCTTGTACACCCTTATTTTATGGTTGCCGGAGGTGGAGCGATTGTCAATTTCACCAGTATTTCATCTTCTATTGCCCAGACAGGCCGCTGGTTATATCCCGCGTCAAAAGCCACCTTACTGCAAGTTACCCGCAGCATGGCAATGGACTATGCTGCTGATCACATTCGTGTGAACTCTGTCTCGCCGGGTTGGACTTGGTCACGGGTCATGGATGAATTGACTCAGGGCAATCGCCAGAAAACGGATGAAGTTGCCGCAGATTATCACTTGCTTGGCCGTGTTGGCGATCCTGAAGAGATCGCTCAGGTAGTGGCATTTCTTCTTTCTGATTTAGCGAGTTTTGTGACCGGAGCTGACTACGCTGTTGATGGTGGCTATTCAGCAATGGGGCCTGAGCAAGCCAAGCCTGCTATTTCTCGTTTGGCGGAATAGGAGAAATTAGGAATGGTAGCGATTCCAGATATAACACAACCCGAAGGAGTAAATATTATGCGACGTATAGCTATTGTCGGAGGTGGTCAAGCCGGACTGCCTTTGGCTCTTGGTCTGCTTGATAAAGGCTATCAGGTCACTGTTGTTACCAATCGCACGCCTGATGATGTCCGAACTGGCCGGGTGATGTCGAGTCAGTGTATGTTCGATTCCTCTTTACAATTTGAACGTGATTTAGCTTTGGATCAGTGGGAAACACAATGCCCGCCCGTTGAAGGTATCGGTTTTACTGTTCCTCATCCTGAAATTCCGCATGAAAGGGTGATTGACTGGAGTGCACGACTCAATAACTACGCACAGGCTGTTGATCAGCGTATCAAGATGCCATTTTGGCTGGAACAGTTTGCTTCTCGCGGCGGTAATCTGGAAATTTGTGATGTGGGAATTACAGAGTTGGAACAACTAACAGCCAGTCATGAGTTGGTTATTTTGGCCGGGGGAAAGGGGGACATCGTGAAATTATTTGAACGTGATGCTTCCCGCTCTCCTTATGAAAAACCCCTGCGCGCATTAGCCTTGACTTATGTGCATGGTATGTTGCCAGTCCCCGAATATTCCCGTGTTTCTTTTAACTTGATCCCAGGAGTAGGGGAATATTTCGTTTTTCCTGCCCTGACCCTGAGCGGCCCTTGTGACATTATGGTTTTTGAAGGGGTTCCAGGAGGAGCAATGGACGGCTGGCGAGAGGCCAGAACAGCGCAGGAACATCTGGCCTATAGCAAGCATATCCTCAAAACGTTCTTGCCGTGGGAAGCGGCACGTTGTGAACAGATAGAACTTACCGATGAAAATGGCATTCTGGCTGGCTGTTTTGCGCCAGTAGTACGCAAACCAGTATTGACATTGCCTTCTGGTCGTCAAGTCCTTGGGTTGGGGGATGCGGTAGTCACAAATGATCCGTTGACCGGACAGGGTTCCAATAACGCAACTAAAGCCTGCAAAGTTTATTACGAAGCTATTCTTACCCGTGGTGATAAACCCTTTACGGTAGAATGGATGAATGACACATTCGAACAGTCCTGGAAATATAGTCAGTACGTTGTGGAATGGACAAACAGCCTGCTTATCCCGCCAAAACCCCATATTCTGAATTTGTTGGGCGCGGCTCAGCAACTACCTGCTCTTGCCAGTACGATTGCCAATGCTTTTAATCATCCTCCTGTATTATTTCCGTGGTGGCGGGATAGCGCTGCCTGTGAAGCATATATCCATGATGTGCGGGTGGCTAATAATGCGCAGGCCGCTCATTCGCAAGTTGTTGAGAAGAGCGGGTTCTGAACGGAGTATCCGATATGACGATGAATATTCAGAACATGCAAATACCGTTGCCTGATGTTGAATGGGGGATGGCAGAATTTGAAACACGAACGCTGCGCACACTCTTAGGATGTTATCCAACAGGGGTGGCGATTGTTGCAACACGCACTACTGACGGAAGGAACGTTGGGTTGACCATCAACTCATTTGCTTCACTTTCACTGAAACCGCCTTTGATACTCTGGAGTCTGGTTAATCATTCTCCCAATCTGTCTGCATTCCGTAGCTGTGAATATTTCACAATCAGTATCCTTGGCTGTGACCATCAGGAGCTGGCTCTGCGTTTTGCCAATCCAAGAGTTGAAGATAAGTTTCAGGGTATTCCCGTGCAGGAAACACCGGAAGGGATGCCGTCAATTGATGGTGCAATAGCGACACTGGTTTGTGCCAATCATCAGCAAACCCATCTTGGCGATCACCTGTTAATGATTGGGCAGGTAAAGCGTATTGCCAGCATTGAAGGAAAACCACTGGTTTTTCATGCTGGTATGTTTACTGCGTTGCATGATATTCGGGAAATATGACAGTCCGCCATCATCCATCGTTTTTCAAATAACAGTTTCGTTGATTACGCTGCATTTTGAGATCCGCAGAGTCAGGATTGATCATTCTGTCGTTTTACTCAGATGTTGGGAGAAGATGAATGAAAAGCCCACTAAATGTATTTGTTACTGCTCTGAGTCAGGGAAGTATGAGGATTATCGATCTCACGCAGACATTGTCTTCTGGTTTTCCGGCCTTGCAGTTACCGAAACAGTTTGGGCAAGTCTGGTCATTCAAAATGGAACGTATTTCTCATTATGACGAGAATGGCCCGGCCTGGTATTGGAATAATTTTAGTTGCGGTGAGCATACGGGAACCCATTTTGATGCCCCGGTACACTGGATAAGCGGTAAAGATCATGCAGATAATACGGTTGATACTATCCCCCTGCATAATTTTATCGCGCCCGCGGTGGTGGTGGATGCCAGTCAACAGGTGGCACGATATCCAGATTGGTTGCTGACGGTTGAGTTTTTACAGGCATGGGAAGAACAATACGGACGTATTCCTGCCCAGACATGGTTACTGTTCAGAACGGATTGGTCGAAACGGGCTGATGATCCGGTTCGTTTCCTTAATATGCGTGATGACGGTGCTCACACGCCGGGGCCGAGTCAGGAAACGGTAGAGTGGTTGATCCATGAACGTGATATCCGGGGATTCGGAGTAGAAACAATTAATACCGATGCGGGGCAATCCTATTCATGGCCGATGGTTTATCCTTGTCATACCTTGATGCACGGGGCGAATAAATACGGTTTGCAGTGTTTGAAAAACCTCGATTTATTACCGCCAACCGGCGCAGTAATTATTGCCGCGCCTCTCAAGATTGAGGGAGGATCAGGAAGCCCACTGCGTGTCCTGGCTTTGGTCGAACAGCTCGCAGGAATGGCATCATGAGTAGAGCTAAACCGCAAGTGATCATTATTGGCAGTGGGATAAACTCATTGGTATGCGCTGCTTTGTTGGCTATATGGGGGAAATCTGTTCTGGTACTGGAGCGGAATGCCATGCCAGGCGGTTGTATCCGTACAGAAGAACTTTTTCCCGGTTATACCCATGATGTGTTCTCCTGCTGGTATCCACTATTTCTAAACAGTCCGGCTTATCAAGTGCTGAAACCTGCATTGGAAAAAGCAGGTTTGGAATTTATACACAGTGATTATTCAACCGGTCTGGTTCAACCGAATGGCAGGGGAATCGCTTTAAAGCAGAATATCCTGCCTTCGGCCTTGCAGTTTGATGCCATTGCGCCAAAAGATGGGGCAGCATTTCGCCGCATGGTACAACAGATCCTTCATGATGATGCTGCATTGATCTTTGGCTTACTAGGGCAAAACCCTTATGGTTTTGGCATACTCAAGCTGTTGTTCTCTGAATGGCGAAAACGTGGCATTGATGGATTAACTGAATTTTTCGGCAACTCACTGGAAACTTTCCGGCGCTGGTCTGAACGTGAATTGCAGTCTGAATTCAGTCGGGCGCTCATTGCACCGTGGACACTACATACCGGACTGGGGCCGGATGATGCTGGCTCTGCCCTGATTGGCAAATTGACCTTTGCTGCGGTGATAGCCGGAGGAATGCCAGTGGTTAAAGGTGGTGGTATTCGCATCGTTGAAGCATTACAGGCGATCATCGAACAAAAGGGTGGTCAGCTTCTTACTCATACCCAGGTTGACCGTATCATTACGCAAGGGCATGGAAAAAAACGCTGTGCTTTTGGTGTGATAGCCGCAGGAAAGGTTTATCACGCCCGCGATGCCGTCGTTTGCAATGTAACTCCTCAACAGCTTTATGCTCATTTATTGGATAACGTTCCTGATACAGTCCGGCAACGTGCACAGAACTATCGTTACGGACGTGGTGGGATGCAGATTCACTTTGCCTTGAATACGCCTCCATCATGGTGTGAACCGGAGTTGCGTCATGTGCCGCTTATTCATTTAACGGAGAGTATGGAACAGGTTTGTTTGTCTGTCACACAGGCTAATAACGGTTATTTGCCGAGTCATCCGACACTGGCTATAGGGCAACCAACCGCGCTTGATGCTTCCAGAGCTCCCGAAGGAGGGTGGATACTATGGGTTCAGATGCAGGAATTACCCGGTTATTTGAAAGGGGATGTTTTAGGCGAGATTTCTATTCCTGCTGATGGCAAATGGAATGAAAGCGTGCGTGAAGCAGTTGCAGATCGCGTACAGTCTCGTCTGGAAGCTGTTATACCCGGTTTTTCATCTTCGATTGTTGGGCGTAAGGCGTATTCTCCAGCAGATTTACAGGCATTGAATTGCAATTTGGTTGGGGGAGATCCCTATTCAGGAATTTGCTCACCAGATCAATTTTTCTGGCTGCGCCCTTTTGCCTCTTCGCAAGGTACGCAAGCACATCAAACTTTTGTCAGTAATGTATTCCATATTGGGGCGTCAACACATCCTGGCCCTGGGTTAGCCGGGACTTCTGGCTACCTTGTTGCCCGTCAGATTGCGCGGCGCTAATCAAACACCTGGCAATAAAATCAATGACGTTAAAATTCAGGCAGTTTATTTGTCTGGTTTTATCATTGCTTAACTGACGAGGCCAGCAGTGCCAGCCTCGTTAATAATAATTAAGTTAATTTATAGTAATATTATCCTTAAGTTCGAATGTATTGACTATTTCTGTGCTGATAGTGGCAACAGCTTCGATAATATTTTCGTGATAGCGATCATTAATCAATTTAATGAGTCATGTATTGAATGGTTAGATCACTCGCTAAACGTAGTTTTCACGCTCAATAAATGTCCCTATCACTTTGTCGTGCATTTCTTCCGATTTAGAATAGCCGATTGTTTTTCGATTCAGCCTTTTTAGCCGGGTACGATGGGTAAGATTATTTCGCTCTATTCGTTGAGTAAACGTCTTGCCAACAAGATGGTTTTCTTCCGGAAGGCAATGATAAACCGCATAATCATCCGTACAGTAGAACCGAATGTTAAAGGGAGACAACAGTGCCAGTAATTTATCCCGTGTTTTCCTGCTGCGATCACCAAAA
>NZ_JBFPEZ010000107.1:0-4188 GCF_040838225.1 Xenorhabdus sp. SGI246 | reverse complement strand
TGTAATGATAAGGCTCTTCCAATGCCCGGCGCCGTTCGGTCCCGGTCAACGTTCTGCGCAATGCGGTTCTGGCCTGTACGGCAGTGTGACCGGCTTTATTGCCCTGCCACATCGCCAGCACGGTCTGCTTTCCGGCAGGCAGCAACGTGTCTTTTGAGGTTGAACAACCGGCCATCAGCCCTGACAGACACAACACGACAACAGCGTTTATTTTTCGCACAGTTGAACCTCCATAGTGCCAATGGCGGTAAAGGAGGCAAACTCAGGATGGACGGCCAGCTCCGATACCGTAAACGGCAGACGTTCCCACTGTTCAGGTTCAGCCTCTCTGTTGCCTGCCACCACGGATTGCCACTGTGTGTCTGACAGGCGCCAGACAGTAAAATCACCGTCACCCAGCGGTTGACACGCATTGCCGATGGCAAGACAGAGCCGGGATGTTTTTTTATGGGCAGACCGCCAGTAGAGCTGAACCGGTACAGGCTCAGCGTGTTGGGGGCGGTTAATTTGCAGGCAATAGGGCTGGCTGGCACTGAACAGCCATTGAAAGACAGGTTTTTCCATTAATCTAATGCGTCCTGATGATGATACTGGGTTGACTCACTGAAACCGTAACGCACCTTACGGCCTTTCGTTTCGTAATCCATCGCCAGAGATTGGGTGATATGCACCACAACACCGGCACCGGGCGGGACGTAGACCGCATCAAACGTCTGGCTGTAACGTTGTTTGAGCCATTCGGTGATGTCATTCATGCCACCGGCCAGGGCTTTTCCTAATGCCGCCTGTCCGGCGTTGCCCGTTAACGTGGAAGTGATGCCGCCCGCATCGTGGGTTTGGGCGGTTCGCTGACTTTCGTTCAGGGCGTCTCCTGCCGAGTTCATGGTCGAAAGGGCAAACAGCGTCGGCAGATAGGTCGTGGCGTTGGATTTACGTTCGCCGCTGATACAGGGAATGCCGTTTTCATCAGACAGCCAGCCGATACCCTGCTGATTCTGCCCTGTGCCCGGCAGGGTACGCACGGTGCCATCCTGAAATACAAAGGTGATGGAATTGACCTGCCCGCGTACACAGGAGAGGGTCCAGTCGCCACTGGCCGAGCCGGACACTACTGCCCCTTCCACTTCCGGCAGTTCGATGCCGTTGGCGGTCAGGTTGTCTTTGCCGATAAGAATCTTGAAGGGATAAGGGTCGGTCACGGTGCCATTGACAGGCACCCGGCCTAATAACGCGGTCATCGCCTGACTGCCAACCAGCGTGGCATTTTCCGGCAGGGTATAGACCGGTTTTTCGTTTTCTTCCTTAAGCGAGGCATTCGGTGAGGTATTTTGCTCCGTTGCCGGTTGTTCACTTAAAAAAGAAGTCGGGAATTTCGCGGCGGGTTTGCCGTAAACCACGTTTTGGGTATCAACCGGTTTTTCATCGGCAGGCGTCACCCAAATGAGTTCATCCTGCCCCCTGACTGGACTGGACGCATACTGATTCCCTGCCAGTCCCAGCCCAGGGGGTATTGAGCTGTCCTGAGAAGGCAACGGTGCTGAATTTAATCGTTCTGTCAGTAAATCAATCTGTGCCAGCAATCCCTGCTGCTCATCCTGTAACTCGCGCCGGCGCTGTTCATTTTCCTGACGGATAGCCGCAACCGCTGCATCTATCTGGCCGGCAACATCATGGCTCTGGTTTCTTAACTGGTCATTTTCTTTCAGGATATCGGTATTCTGCTGGCTTAAGTGTTTCTGCTCTGCCCGTACTTTATTGAGGGCACCTGTCAAGGTACGCAGGGTATCTTCCGGCGTATCGCCCCCGACACCCAGCGCCTGTAACTCCTCCGGTGACAGCGTGGCCAGCACATTATTCGACGTCGTGCCGGGCGCGGCACCTTCCGTTGAACGACAACTTTTAATGCCAATAAACCCGCCGATAAACAATACCGTCGGCACCAGTATTTTCACCAACGCATTGGACTTAACCTCCATGGCGGCCTCCCGGTTTCACCGATGCCGGCTCAGGGATAAAGGCATTATCCGGCTGCCCTTTTGTGACAAGGTACAACACCGTCGTATCCTCCGGTGTTCCCGTTTCACCCAGCCAACGATGCTGGAACGTGGCGGCCACAAACTGCCCCTGTAATGCTCGCGGGTCGAGGGTGATTTTTCGTTGGGCAGGATTGCGCAGTTTCAGTGCCACGACAGTGTGATGGTGCAACCGCCAGCCTGCCAGCGGCGTAATCGCAATCGGCTCTGACAGGTAAAGCGTCGTGATGGACGGGGGCAAATGCAGATTCACGGGCTGGATGCCTGTCACCGGCTCGACGGTACGCAACGGGGCATACAGTTGCTGCGCGGCATAACGGGTTAAGGCGACCGGAACGGGTGCCAATAATTTGGCGTTGTTCTGCTGTTGCGATTTTTCAGTCGGAAGGGGTTGTTTTTCATCCGGGTAAACAATACGCACGGGTTCCGTTGCGCCCGTTTTACTCGCGGTGATATCCAGTAAAATGATTTCGCCGTTTTCGCTGTCCTGCAATTGCAGACGGGTTGGCGGGAAGGCATTGTTGGCTTTCAGGTACACCGCCCCGCCGGCACTTTGTACCCGCAATTTATCACTGAGTGACGGCGGCAAACCGATACGGACATTCCGGTCAGCAAAAATAATGCGTTCCTGCCCCACTTTGAGTGAGAGGGATAATGGAATACGTTCCCATGTCATCAGTTCATCAGCTTTTGCACTGGCGTTTAACAGCAAGATGCTGACCAATCCCAGCCCAAAATTGCGACAGCCAAATGGAACTTTTCTCATTGAAACACGCCCTTTTTCTCTTCCTGTGGTTGTGGCATCGCTTCCAGCCGCTGTGGCATTCCGTCGTAACAGTCCAGTGCCAGCCCGAAAGGGTTACGCTCGGCATCGCCTGCCCAGCGCACCACTTTCAGCGGATAACGTACCAGTGCCCGTTTGACCGGTTCGGCGTGATAGTATTCATCGGCCACCAAATCCAGCCGGACCACCCAGTTATCCCGGTCACGCACCGTCACACTGCGCGTCCCATAGCCCCGGCCAGGAATTTCATACACCACCCGCACCCGGTCAAGCAGCTCACCACTGTCGGCACGGGTTTTGGCATCTTCCCGTAAAAAATCCTGACAGGCCGGCGTCAGATAAGGGGAAAGCGCATAAATTTTGGCCGGATAGTCCTGTGCCCCGTTTTTCGGCCAGGCATTCAGTTGCTGGAAAATATAAAAGGCAAAGCTGTAGACACTGGGAGCAGGCACCTCCCACCACGGGCGTGTGCTGCCGCTGCGTAAATCTGGTGGATGATGGATGGTAAGATTGCGCGGTGACGCCATCCAGCCCGTCAGGCTCAGCAGCAATACCAGCACCAGAATGCCGCACGCCACTCGCAGGGTCAGAATATGCTGATCCCGGTTCTTCACCGCATGACGAAACCGGCTCATCGCGCTCTCCTGCTGCGGCGCAATGACCAGCCCCGGGCGGCAATAATCCATGCCGGATCACCGAGACCCAGCCGGCGTTTTTTCTCTTCCAGTTTCAGCCAGAGATAATTCTCCGGCTTGCCACGTTTAACATGCGCAAGCCAGCGTCCGCCAAAGCTAATCAGTAACAAGGGCATAATCAGCATCCCGGTCGGGATTATGACCCAACCGGCTAACGGGATCAGGGGAAGACTGACTGCCAGTCCGAGCACGATCCCGGCCAGTGCGGCCAGTCCCATCTCAGGCGTGGTAAACCCGCGAAAGACTATCGGTTCGACGTTTAAACGGTCAGGTAAGAAAGCGATCGTCTGCATGGTGGCTGCCTTAAAAAATAATGCTGCTCGACTTCGACAGCAGCCAAATCACGGCCACCAACAGCACCACACCGACCACGACGATGGCACCAAACTGGGTCCATGTGGCTTTGCCATCGCGCACTTCGGAAAATGTTTCGACAGCAGCGGAGGCCACTTTAAAAAACGCGACTGCCGTGAGGATTAATCCGCCAATCACAATGCCATCCTGAGCGTACCCTTTCGCTTGTCCCAGCAATCCGCCCCCGCCACCACTTTTCGGTGGTTCGATAGCCGGTAAATCCGCCCAGGCGGATTCACAGGAAAGGCAGCACAATAAAAGGAAGGCGTTTATTCTGGTCATCAGGCTCGTACCGATACGCCGGCAGACGGTAAAAATGTGC
>NZ_JBFPEZ010000106.1:0-4164 GCF_040838225.1 Xenorhabdus sp. SGI246 | reverse complement strand
TGTAATGATAAGGCTCTTCCAGTGCCCGGCTCCGTTCGGTCCCGGTCAATGTTCTGCGCAATGCGGTTCTGGCCTGCACGGCAGTGTGACCGGCTTTATTGCCCTGCCACATCGCCAGCACCGTCTGCTTTCCGGCAGGCAGCAACGTGTCTTTCGAGGTTGAACAACCTGCTATCAGCCCTGACAGACACAACACGACAACAGCGTTTATTTTTCGCATAGCTGAATCTCCGTAATGCCAATGGCGGTAAAGGTGGCAAACTCAGGATGGACGGCCAGCTCCGATACTGTAAACGGCAGACGTTCCCACTGTTCAGGCTCAGTTTCGTTGTTACCTGCCACCATGGATTGCCACTGTGTCTCTGACAGGCGCCAGACAGTAAAATCACCGTCACCCAGCGGCTGACACGCATTGCCGATGGCAAGACAGAGCCGGGATGTTTTTTTATGGGCAGACCGCCAGTAGAGCTGAATCGGTACAGGCTTAGCGTGTTGGGGGCGGTTAATTTGCAGGCAATAGGGCTGGCTGGCACTGAACAGCCATTGAAAGACAGGTTTTTCCATTAATCTAATGCGTCCTGATGATGATATTGGGTTGACTCACTGAAACCGTAACGCACCTTACGGCCTTTCGTTTCGTAATCCATCGCCAGAGATTGGGTGATATGCACCACAACACTGGCACCGGGCGGCACGTAGACCGCATCAAACGTCTGGCTGTAACGTTGCTTGAGCCATTCGGTGATGTCATTCATGCCACCGGCCATGGCTTTTCCTAATGCCGCCTGCCCGGCGTTGCCCGTTAACGTGGAAGTGATGCCGCCCGCATCGTGGGTTTGGGCGGTTCGCTGACTTTCGTTCAAGGCGTCTCCTGCCGAGTTCATGGTCGAAAGGGCAAACAGCGTCGGCAGATAGGTCGTGGCGTTGGATTTACGTTCGCCGCTGATACAGGGAATGCCGTTTTCATCAGACAGCCAGCCGATACCCTGCTGATTTTGCCCTGTGCCCGGCAGGGTACGCACGGTGCCATCCTGAAATACAAAGGTGATGGAATTGACCTGACCACGTACACAGGAAAGGGTCCAGTCACCACTGGCCGAGCCGGAAACTATAGCCCCTTCCACTTCCGGCAGTTCGATGCCGTTGGCGGTCAGGTTGTCTTTGCCAATCAGAATCTTGAAGGGATAAGGGTCAGTGACTGTGCCATTGACAGGCACCCGGCCTAATAACGCGGTCATCGCCTGACTGCCGACCAGCGTGGCATTTTCCGGTAAGGTGTAGACCGGAGTTTTATTCTTTTCCTTCAGCGCGGGCTCATTCTGCACTTTTTGCCCAGCTGTCGGTTGTTCGCTTAAAAAAGAAGTGGGATATTGCGGTGTCGATTGACCATGACCCATCGCTTGCAACCCTGTCGGTTTTTCATCAGCCGGATTGACCCAGATAAATTCATCCTGCCCACTAACAGGGTTGGTGGCATACGGATTGCTCAATGCGCTTTGGCTTTCCGGTACAGACAAAGGCGCTGAATTTAACCGCTCAGTGAGCAAATCAATTTGTGCCAGCAAACTTTGTTGCTCATCCTGCAACGTACGCTGACGCTGTTCATCGTCCTGACGGATGGCCGCAACCGCTGCATCTATCTGGCCGGCAACATCAAGGCGCTGGTGCTTTAACTGGTCATTTTCTTTCAGGATATCGGTATTCTGCTGACTTAAACGTTTCTGCTCTGCCCGCACTTTATTGAGTGTCCCCACCAGAGTGCGCAGGGTATCTTCCGGCGTATCGCCCCCGACACCCAGCGCCTGTAACTCCTCCGGTGACAGCATGGCCAGCACATTATTCGACGTCGTGCCGGGCGCTGCACCTTCCGTTGAGCTGCAACTTTTGATGCCAATAAACCCGCCGATAAGCAATACCGCCGGCACCAGTATTTTCACCAACGCATTGGACTTAACCTCCATGGCGGCCTCCCGGTTTCACCGATGCCGGCTCAGGGATAAAGGCATTATCCGGCAGCCCTTTTGTAACGAGGTACAGTACCGTAGTATCTTCCGGTGACCCCGCTTCCCCCAGCCAACGATGCTGGAACGTGGCCGCTACAAATTTCCCCTGTAAGGCTCGCGGGTCGAGGGTGAGAGTGCGTTTAGCCGTATTGCGCAGTTTCAGCGCGACGACCGTGTGAGGGTGTAATCGCCAGCCTGCCAGCGGAGAGATGGCTATCGGCTCTGACGGGTAGAGGGTGGTGATGGACGGGGGCAAATGCAGATTCACTGGCTGGATGCCTGTCACCGGCTCAACGGTACGTAACGGCGCATAAAGCTGCTGCGCGGCATAACGGGTTAAGGCGACCGGAACGGGTGCCAATAATTTGGCGTTGTTCTGCTGTTGCGATTTTTCAGTCGGAAAGGGTTGTTTTTCATCCGGGTAAACAATACGCACGGGTTCCGTTGCGCCCGTTTTACTCGCGGTGATATCCAGTAAAATGATTTCGCCGTTTTCGCTGTCCTGCAATTGCAGGCGGGTTGGCGGGAAGGCACTGTTGGCTCTCAGGTAAACCGCTCCGCCCGCGCTCTGTACCCGCAATTTATCACTGAGTGACGGCGGCAAACCGATACGCACATTCCGGTCAGCAAAAATAATGCGTTCCTGCCCCACTTTGAGTGAGATGGATAATGGAATACGTTCCCATTTCATCAGTTCATCGGCCTGTGTGCCGACGCTGAACAATAACAAACTGACCAGCCCCAGCCAGCGGCCAAATGACACTCTGCTCATTGAAATACGCCCTTTTTCTCTGCCAAAGGTTGTGGCATCGCTTCCAGCCGCTGTGGCATGCCGTCGTAACAATCCAGAGCCAGCCCGAAGGGATTACGCTCGGCATCGCCCTCCCAGCGCACCACTTTCAACGGATAACGTACCAATGCCCGTTTGACCGGTTCGGCGTGATAGTATTCATCGGCCACCAAATCCAGCCGGACCACCCAGTTATCCCGGTCACGCACCGTCACACTGCGCGTTTCATAACCCCGGCCGGGAATTTCATACACCACCCGTACCCGGTCGAGCAGCTCGCCACTGTCAGCACGGGTTTTGGCATCTTCCCGCAGAAAATCCTGACAGGCCGGCGTCAGATAAGGGGAAAGCGCATAAATTTTGGCCGGATAGTCCTGTGCCCCGTTTTTCGGCCAGGCATTCAGTTGCTGGAAAATATAAAAGGCAAAGCTGTAGACGCTGGGCGCAGGCACTTCCCACCACGGGCGTGTGCTGCCGGTGCGTAAGTCCGGAGGATGATGGATGGTGAGATTGCGCGGTGAAGCCATCCAGCCCGTCAGGCTCAGCAGCAATACCAGCACCAGAATGCCGCACGCCACTCGCAGGGTCAGAATATGCTGATCCCGATTTTTCACCGCATGACGAAACCGGCTCATCGTACTCTCCTGCTACGGCGCAACGACCAGCCCCGGGCGGCCATAATCAAGGCCGGATCACCGATACCCAGCCGACGTTTTTTCTCTTCCAGCTTCAGCCAAATATAATTCTCCGGCTTGCCACGTTTAACCTGCGCAAGCCAACGCCCGCCAAAGCTAATCAGTAACAAGGGCATCACCAGCATGCCGGTCGGTATCATGACCCAACCGGCTAACGGGATCAGGGGAAGACTGACGGCCAGTCCGAGCACGATCCCGGCCAGTGCGGCCAGTCCCATCTCCGGCGTGGTGAACCCGCGAAAGACTACCGGCTCGGCGTTTAAACGGTCAGGTAAGAAAGCGATCGTCTGCATGGTGACGGCCTTAAAAAATAATGCTGGCCGATTTCGACAGCAGCCAAATCACGGCAACCAACAACACCACGCCGACCACCACGATGGCGCCAAACTGGGTCCAGGTCGATTTGCCATCCCGCACTTCGGAAAAGGTTTCGACGGCGGCCGAGGCCACTTTAAAAAAAGCCACAGCGGAAAGAATGAGTCCGCCGATGACAATACCATCCTGCGCGTACCCTTTCGCCTGTCCCAGCAATCCGCCTCCGCCCCCACTTTTCGGCGGTTCGATAGCAGGCAAATCGGCCCAGGCTGATCCACAGGAAAGTCCGAATAACAGTATGAACGAGCTGACCCGTGTCATCAGGTTTGTGCTGATACGGCGGCAGACGGTAAAAATGTGC
>NZ_JBFPEZ010000105.1:0-3654 GCF_040838225.1 Xenorhabdus sp. SGI246 | reverse complement strand
TCATCAGGAATGTCGTAGCGTGCCATCATTTTATTCCAGTATTAAAATCAACTGGATGATAATACTACTAATTTATATTAAGGGACACAGCCTAGTCGAGGTAGTTATTATGGCTGACATGCATTCTACTGCAGGCACCCGCATTTACAAAATTTCCCAACCGGAACGTTATCAGAAAGTGGTTTATCGCCCCAAGGGAGTGAACCGCACGACTCCGGCCATCAACTTAAGTGGAAAATGGCTACTGGAAGCCGGTTTCTCTATTAACGATCCGTTAAAAATCAGAGTGATGCCAGGTTGTTTGATTATCGCCACCCAAAATTTTCATGAATTGTGGCACTGCTTAAAAAGCCTGAATGAAGGCGAATGGGATGATATCGCTGTGGCACGCTGGCTGCGGCAATTCCCCGGAAAATTAAATAAAAAGCTACCTGGATAAACTCATAGTGTCATTTTTTTCAATTAAAACATGATATTGAACGATCCTGTGAGAGTTATACTTTGCACTGAAATGGCAAAAATTTTCTTTTGCGAAGCTGCTCGCATTTTATTTTATTCATCAACAGAGAAGGAACTGATGGAGCTTAAATTTTCTACTGAAGACGCTGAAAAACCGGAATGTGTGTTAACTGGTGACGATATGCAACAGATGGGCTTTACACCCAATGCCCTGTTTCATATCCAGCAATATAACAACGGGCTTATGTTGACGTTAGCGAAACCGGATGATGATCCGGCTACCCTGTTCCACGCCGTGGAAGATGATCCGAAGCAGGGCATCGATTGGGTACGTGACAATGGCGAGCTGTATCTGGCGGGCGACTGGTTAACGGAAACCGGTTTGCTGGATAAGCCCGTTCAAATTGCTTTCGGTCACGGCAAGATTATGTTGCTAACAGAATCTGACCTGATACCTGCCTGAACCGCATAGCATTTTCTTACTTATTGCTAATTGCACTGATGTGTTAACTGTAGTTGACACATCATATCATTTATATACAATGATAAGGAGTAAGCATGATAACCATTGAAAGGACTCAAGATTTTGAAAAATGGTTAAAATCCTTAAAAGACAGGATAGCCAAAGCCAAGATCTTAATCCGGGTTGAAAGAATGGAAGAGGGAAATTTTGGCGATGTTGAACCTGTGGGAAACGGCGTTTCGGAACTCAGAATACATTACGGGCAAGGCTATCGTGTCTATTTTGCTCATAAAAATAATAAAATCATCTTATTACTCTGTGGTGGAGATAAAAGCAGCCAGCAGGCAGATATAAAGAAAGCAAAACAACTCGCGAAAGAATGGGGATTTTAAAATGAAAACAGCGCCAAAAAAATTCGATGTTGTGGAGTTTTTAGAAACAGAAGAAGATATTCAGGCATACTTAAATGCCGCTATCGAAGAGAACGACACAAAATATTTATTTAAAGCATTAGGTAACATTGCCAGAATAAAAAATATCAGCCAAATTTCTAAAGAATCGGGAATAAGCCGCGAAGGGATATATAAGGCGTTATCCGGCGAAGGCAACCCCTCGTTTAATACGGTATACAAAATATCAAAAGCACTGGGTTTGAAACTGCATTTTACTGGGGCTTAATCAACCCATTATTCAACATAATAATATATTGAAAAGAAATGTATTCCTTACATGTATCTATTGATAAATTACATCATTACGATGTAATTTATCTTTTTAAGTAATAGTATTCAATAAACAAACCGCGAAGTGTGGTTATTGTTTTCCTCCTCAATCAACTCTTTCATAATTGAGCAGAAACTGAGGTTTTCAGGTACATAAACAATGCTGTTATATTCATTAGGTTTCAATTCCATTGAAAACATGTCATTACCATTTTCCAACAATCGGAGCCTATCCATTTTTTCAAATTGGGAAAGGAGAAGATCATCCGCTGTTTTTAT
The DNA here is from genome assembly GCF_040838225.1 of Xenorhabdus sp. SGI246. NCBI lineage: Bacteria > Pseudomonadati > Pseudomonadota > Gammaproteobacteria > Enterobacterales > Morganellaceae > Xenorhabdus > Xenorhabdus sp. SGI246. The sequence continues at coordinate 1,731 of NZ_JBFPEZ010000105.1, read as the reverse complement.
GATCATCTTCTCTACATAGGATTTTCCTTTAGCTGAACCATTATAATAAAGTTCACGTATTGGTTTATATTCTTCGGGAAAATTATCATTCAATGGACCCAGTAAATAGCTACGTATCTCTTCTCTTTTTTTTATCATCTTGTCATAAACATATTGATATACCGTTATCATATTATTCCTTTTTGATGGTTGGCTAATTCAGTTCTATGGCAGCGACCAAAATTAAGTTATCACATAAGAACAATAAAGCGGGAAGATCATGGGGATCTTTCCAGTTTTGCTTTAATTAATTATATGATTTATATCATTTTTTATTTTATCCAATGCTTCATTGGCTTTAACTCGCTCATTAAAATCATCTCGCCAGATAAAATATTCAGCAAAACCACCATAGCCTCTGAACATAGAACTATAAGCATGACGGGCATCTTCAATAGCAGATTTTGCATCGTTCGTGCCTCCATAAGCAGGTGGTGTCAGTAACGCAATAATATTCTCAATGCTCTTGATCCAACTTCCTCCACCGTTATCATGCATAATTTTCCATAGTGAAAAGAAAAGGGGTCTCAGTTTTTCTGCTAATTCAATAAAATTCATGGGTTAGTTCTTTTTTATTTTTTGGTAATAATAAGCAACATCAATCAATGTTGATATAATCCCATTTTCATCAGGCCAATCCATAATAAATCTTGGATATGATGGCTTGTAAACTTGAGGATTCATGATCCTTATCATTTCCTCTAACTCTTTTTTTACCTGAGTTAATGCACCAATAGATAATGGTGCATTCTTTCCACGTTGATGTAGTTCAATTGCATCCTGAACCAATTGAAGAGCATCAGTCAAAAACGTTTTACCTGAAGTTTTCATTTTATTAGAGATCCATATTTCCATCAGGGTGAGAGCGTGAGTGCTCAAATTAAAAATAACACGAATAATATCCAAACTATTTTGGTGACAGGGTGTGTTGGGTTGCTTTAAATTCAATCTAATTTACGGTTGTTTTTGCTCCAATTATGTTCGTAAAACGTTCACGCTCTCGCCCTGATATTTCCATGGCCCAAGTACAAACATTTGCTCTGCACAGCCAGTATACTGAAGGCCGCCGGGTTTGATATTGGCGGCAACGCTGACGGTTAAAATCATGAACGGCTGTTTGGTGCTAATCCCTGACAGTGATGACACTCGCACCATTAAGCAACAGTACCAACGCCAGCAAGACCAGCTCAGTGATATTAAGCTGAGAATGCGGGAACTGATTGGCGACTACAACAGCAACTAAGGGCAGGGACTGAGCGGCTCTTAAAAAGAAGAAAACCGGAAGATCACCATGATCTTCCGGCATATTAATTGTTATTAAGGCCCATAAAAGTGCATTAACGTGTTAAGAATACGCCAATCTTCTTTCGTTAATTCCTTTTTTTCCATTTGGTCGTATCTATAGCGTATTCCTTTCATTGGGATACCATATGGATGATTTTTCGCTGAGTCCATTAACTCATCAATATCATTCTTGTGTACTAAAGTATTGTTGAGTAGCTGGTAAAGCATTTCTTCCGCATCTTCACGTTTTAGCATTTCCATTTTATTTCTCCGGTAAGATCTTGACTGAATCAAACTTGATAACTCGCCAATCGGCATGTAACTGTCTTGCCCCACCTTGGTCATGCTTCCAATAGTTAGATCGCTTAGAGAAAGTAGTATTCACGTTCAATAAACGTTCCTATCACT
>NZ_JBFPEZ010000104.1:0-47379 GCF_040838225.1 Xenorhabdus sp. SGI246 | reverse complement strand
TAACCATTCAATACATGACCCCAGAATTAAGCCAGACCAACCCTTGACCGTTATGATGCAAGCCTAAATCAGTGAGTGTGAAAATACCTTTGTTAATTGATGACCAGTTACCGGAAATAACCGCTTTACGGATAGCTGAAATATCATTCTGGTTATTTTCAGCGTGAGCGGGTCCCTGACCATTCAAGGCCACATTTTTAGATGTCATATTTTTACCCTGTCTTAATTAATTTGATTTTCGGCTATAGGGGTTATTTACGTTCTCTACGGTTGGCGGGTTACGTACCCACCAGAGCATATCACTTAATAACCACGCGTAGGAATTACACACAAAATGACAGCGAGGTGGAAATAAACCTAATGTTTCTAATTTATGGCAGTGACTGCGAGAAATACTAGATATTTTTTCTCGTTCTTTTTCTCTTATTCGTCTTTCAATTTCGCCATAAGCGGAAAGAATATATTTCCGCTGTTCGTCGGTGGGTAATATGAATTTTGGCATTACATCACCTCACTGCGAGATTCAGCAATACGTTGAGCTATCCAGCTATCAACTTCTGATTCAATAAAAGCGACTGAGCGAGTGCCGATTTTGACTTGTTTCGGGAATCGGTTATCTGCAATGGGTTTGTAGATCCACGCTTTACCGTAACCAGTTCTGCGTTGAATTTCGGGTAAGCGAATGAGGTTTTCTTTAGGGGTTGTAATTAATGGCATGTAGCCCTCCTGTTATCGAGTCCTTAAGATGTTGCAATGGACGTTGTTTGATTGCAGGGAGTATTAAACTTTTAAAAACAAGTTAACGCGAGAGACGGTAATTCATTAATTTCTCTGACGATGCTAGACTTCTTGCGAGTAATTTAACTATAAACTTATTGATTTTATTTTTATTAATTTACTTTAATGGAACTTGGTGGATTTCTATTTGGATAATAATAGAGGAATATCATCTAAATATGGGCTTTTGCGAAACATTTTTCTTGCTTCGGGCCAAGTTCCATCCAATATAATAAACAGAGGTGCTTTCTGATTATCCGGCAATTGTTGATACACAGTACGAGGTGGTGTGGCGTAACTTTCCGGAAAGATCAGATAAGGTTGTCGCGTTGGATCACGTAGTATTTCAAGCATGCGTTGATCAGGCTCAGTTCTTGACCAGAGAAAAGCATCAGTATCAGGTAGAACATCTGCAATTAACTTACCTGTATTGCTAGGCTTCATAGGTTCAGTATCAAACATGATGAGGCAAAAGCGGCTGGCCGCTTTTACTGGTGAGATTTTTTTACACAGGCATCTTTTTTGGGGCAATAAACAATAAGTGCAACGCTGAACTCGGCAGCCTCTTGCTTGAAAAGGACGGGTAGAGCGGGCAAGGCGATGTTGGCGAAGCTGATAAACGGCGTTGTTATTTCTCATTTAAGAACTCAAAAATGTTCATGGATAAAACCAGTAAAAAATTGGTGGATATTTTGATGGATTGTCGTTGCCAGAGGTAGCTTCGGGCGCGAACATCGGGTAATCTTCGCGCCATAGCGAAGTTGGAGAAATAAATGAACGATTCCTATAGTGGTAAAAGTGGCAAAGTCAAAGTGATGTATGTCCGTAGTGAGGACAAGAGTGACAGCCGTAATAATAACGATCGTCGTAACGGCAATAATCGTCAGTCTGGCAAAGGACGTGAACAAGGAGGCAGGCGACGTGACAATGAACGCCCTCAGCGTTCAAAAGAACATTCTCCCTGGAGAACGGTTTCCCGTCCAGTAGGGGAAGAATCAAAACCTGATCATGGCGGTATTAGTGGTAGAAGTCAGATTGACCCTGAACAACTTCGCCGTCAACGGTTGGAAGAAACCCGTATTTATGGTGAAAATGCTTGTCAGGCAATGTTCCAAAATCGTCCAGAAGCCATCGTCAGGGCATGGTTTGTCCAGTCAGTAACTCCCCGCTTCCGTGACGCTCTTAAGTGGATGGCGGCAAATCGTAAGGCTTATCATGTGGTCGACGATGAAGAATTGAGCAAAGCATCAGGAACGGAGCATCATGGTGGTGTCTGTTTCCTGATCAAAAAGCGTAATGGTCTGGAGGCAGAAACTTATTTACAGCAAGCCCCAGCGAAAGATTGTGTTCTGGCATTAGAAAGTGTGGGTAACCCGCATAATCTCGGTGCAATTATGCGTAGCTGTGCCCACTTTGGTGTACAGGGTATGATATTGCACGATACAGCGATGCTGGAATCTGGTGCGGCAGTCCGTACTGCTGAGGGAGGAGCTGAGCATATTAAAGGTATTGATGTTAATGATCTTACAATCACGCTGAATCAATTCCGCGATGCAGGCTACACCATCGTGACTACTTCAAGCCATAAAGGAAGTACAAAGCTGACAGAAGTCAAGCTTCCTGAAAAAATAGTCTTGGTATTAGGGCAGGAAAGTGATGGTTTGAGTGATAGTGTCTGGGAGGATGGTGATATCCGTCTTTCGATTGGTGGTACGGGTCGAATAGAAAGCCTGAATGTTTCTGTTGCTACGGGTATTATGCTAGCGGAATGGTGGCGTCAGAATAAAGTCTGATAAATAATTTAATATAGTTTCTTTTGTAAATAAGGCTCTGGTTTTTCAATCAGAGCCTTATTTATAAGGGGAAGTATTATTCTATTTGCAAGCATGATGAGTATTTCACAATTGTATAATTAAAGTAAAAATTAATATTTTATACGTGTAATTATTTCTTTTGTATATCATAATAATTTTTTATTAAATGGCAGAAATTCATTCCTGAAATTTATCTAATTGTCTTAATGCATCTTTTTTCATTGGTTTACTTAAAGTCTTTATATTTTTATGGTTGTTAATAATAATGATTTTAATTATCATTTGGTGAGGTATGTTAGTGTGCTACAGTTAATACCCAAGAGCTGGATAGAAATATTTTGGATTATATAGATGATCACTTCGCTAAAATACTGCGTGAATTGACTCATGAAAAACTGATTTATCCAGTACACCAACAAGGGCAATCTTACTCCATTGAATTTGGTAATTTTGAATACCATTTTCAGGATCAGGATTGTCAACTAGAACATTTAGATATTGATGCCTCATCAATCGAAAAATTCAACCACGGTCAACTACAATCATTGGATGCAATTCAACTGATCATTGATTTGTATCCATTGCTAGGCGTATCAGAAAAGATGCTGCCTATTTATCTCGGTGAGGGGAATGATCGTTATCTGGCTCAGCAATCTATCTTCCAGTGAAAATGTTGATGAAAGATATTGGTGAAGAAATTGCCATTTTGAATGGAGACCTTCAATTATCTGAGGAGATTGATTTTCTACATGTCACTATTCAGGATGATATGAAGATTAACTATATATTCCTTGATGTTTTTGATTGTTTCTTCCGTTATTTAAGTCCGTTATTGCAAAAACATCTTGTATTGCCAGAAATACATTTTTGGGAACTAGTTGCTCAGTGTGTTTATAACTATCAATCACAACACTTGAACCAAATGGAAAAATTCCGCCAATTTGATCTATTTAAACATGATTTTGTACGTACTTGTTTAAATCGACTGCAAATGGCGAATAACCAGCAAATGATTGATCTTGATGATCGAGAAAAAAATCTGAAATTTGCTGGAACATTAGTTAATCCCCTTCATGCATTTCGGGAAAAATATTCCGTCACGATTTAGAGCAAATGCTTTGGAACAAGCGGTTTAAAACAATGAGTGGCGGAAAAATATAAAGTCAGTATAACAATAAATTATTTTGATAACAGGATGAATAGAGTGATAAACCCAATTTTGCAACGAAATCATTTAATCAAGAAAAAAGCCCTTTCTATTTTAATCCCGCTGCTTCTTGCAGGGAATCATTCGGCAATAGCAGAAGAAGCACAAGGAAAAAACGATAAAATTGTCGTGACAGCAGGAACTCCAGAGCATGAAGGGGTAACCGAAGACAGTGGCATGTACAACACGACCTCAATGGTGACATCAACGGGTTTGAATTTGTCTGCGCGAGAAACACCACAAAGTGTCAGTGTAATGACCAAACAGCGGATGGTGGATGAAAATCTGGATAGCGTAAAAAGTGCCATAGATAGTATTACGGGGATGACTGTTCATCAGGCTGACAGCGATCGTTTTACTTTCTCTTCAAGGGGAATGAGTGTCAGAAACATGCTACGCGATGGTGTACCGACTTTCTACGATATTCGTTTTAATTACGGCGATAACCTGATGGACACCATCATGTTTGATCGTCTGGAAGTCGTACGCGGTGCAGCGGGTTTGATGGTCGGGCCGGGTACACCTTCCGCCGCTGTGAATGTAATCCGCAAACGTCCAACCCGCGATTTTCGTGGTGAAATTACACTGGAAGGGGGTTCTTGGGATAAATGGCGTACTGGCCTTGATCTCTCTAGTCCATTAAATGAAGACGCTACAGTCAGAGGGCGTTTTGTCACCGCCTACCAACGTTCCAACTCTTTTATCGATCGCGATAAACATGAAAAATATCCATTCTACGGTATTATTGAAGCCGATCTGACAGACAATACTTTGCTGACCGTTGGTGCTGATTATCAGATTAACCATACCCGTGGTGGGATGTTTGGTGGTTTGCCGATTTATTTTAAAGATGGCAGCAAAACTGATTATAAACGCAGTAGCAGTTATGCACCGGATTGGGCATTTTCTAAGGTTCGTTCATTTTCTACCTTTACCAGTTTACAACACAAATTTGATAATGGCTGGAGTGTGAAAGGGACTTTCACCTATGACAATAATACGCTTGACCAAAAAGTATTATGGGCAAAGGGTGTTCCTGATCGTGTAACTAATGTGGGAATGTATCCGGGTAATATTACATTGATCGATGGAACTCGTCGTCAGCGTAATTTCGATTTGCAGCTAAATGGTAATTATGGGCTGTTGGGACGAACTCATCACGCTAGTTTTGGTTTGAACTACCAGAAGCAGAATTTCCTGAATGATTATTACAATGCCCCATGTATGAAATCTCGTAGTTGTTCAAATTTCCCAATAGGTGATTTTACCCGGCCTTCATGGGGTTATCCTGAGCCAACATGGAGTAAAACTCGTGATACTGGTTCAAATGGCTATATTGAACAAACAGCCGGTTATGCAGTCACTCAGCTTTCATTGGCAGATCCATTAACATTGATCCTCGGTGGACGTATCACCAGTTGGAAGACTCGTGGCGATGATTTTGGAACTCCTCAAAATGCCAGTTATAGTGATGAATTTGTGCCGTATGGTGGCTTGGTTTACAACATCACGTCAGATTTCTCCGTTTATGGTAGTTATACTAAAATCTTCAACCCAGAAGGCCGTATTAATCGCACAGGCGAACTTCTTAAGCCAGTTACTGGTGAAAATTATGAATTGGGATTGAAAGGAGTTGCTCTAGATAATGGTCTTGATTATTCATTAGCGATTTTTGAGATCCGTCAAAATAATTATGCAAAATTGGATAGTACAGCCCCACCACGCCCAGATAACGTCAAAGCTTACTACGCAATCAAAGGCGTAAAAACCCGTGGTTTTGAAGCTGAAGTCAGTGGACAGATTACCGATGACTGGCGTTTATATGCGGGTTACACCCAATTCCGCGCCACTATGCCTGGTGGTCAGCGTGTCAATACAGATAAACCAAATCGTCTGTTCAAATTGTTTACTACTTATACCTTACCTGGAGTAATGAATGATCTGACTCTTGGTGGAGGAGTTGACTGGCAGGATAAAACACGGCTGGAGCTTGGTAAACGTGAAGATGGGCAAGGTAGCTTTACCACGGTTAACCTGATGGGACGTTATCAATTTACGCCGGACCTTTCCCTGACTGTTAACTTGAATAATGTGTTTGATAAAAAATACTACACCTCATTCGGTAGCTACACTCAGTACTACTATGGTGCACCACGTAATGTCGAAGCGACCTTACGTTATAAGTTCTAACTGGATCACGGACGGCGGTGATGTACTTTTATCCATTTAAGCAACAAGCGGTAAAGGATCATAAGCGATGAGGTTGATACAAAGAGTACGAACACATTGCAGAATTTTGGCCGCCGTGTCGTTGATATTGCTGGTCGGTTTATTAGCCGGTTGTGATAAACCGACAACAGCAAACAATATACCGGTGGACACCACCGGTTATTCAAAAGCTGGTTATCCTAAAATTATTACCACTGAACTGGGAACGGCAGTGATTAACCAACCGCCGCAGCGGATTGTCGCATTAGGAACGGGTACTGAAGATATTTTGTTAGATCTCGGCGTTATTCCCGTAGGTATTGAATCACACCGTTGGGGTGGGGATGCAGACGGGTATTTACCCTGGTTCAGAGAGGAGATAGAGCAACGTGGCGCAAAACTGCCTGCCATTATCGAAATGTATCCTGAGCTAGATATTGAGAAAATCATCAAACTGAAACCGGATTTAGTTCTGGCAACACAATCAGGTATTACACAGGAGAATTATGATCATCTGTCCCATTTTGTCCCTGTCATTGCCTACCCTCATAAGCCGTGGCAGACGACACCCCGGCAGCAGATTGAGCTGGTGGCTCGTGTGTTGGATAAAATTCCACAGGGAGAAAAACTCAATGCTGAATTGGATGCCATATTGACTCAGACGGGGAGCACAATCCCTAATATAAAGCATTATTCATTTGCCTATATCAAGGCTGGAACAACAGGTAACACCTTATCCATTTATGTCAAAAATGATCCACGGGTTGATACTTTGGTACACCTAGGCTTGTCATTGCTACCATTGGCGGATTCTTTGACCGCACCTTTTGGTAGTTTTGCATCCAACATTGGTCTGGAGAATGCTGATTTGTTGAATGGAGCGGATATTTTAGTTACCTGGTATACCAGTGAAAAGGAGCGTCAGCAAACGGAAGCACAGCCTCTGTTTCGATCTATTCGTGCCGTCCGTGAGGGAGGATATATCCCGATAACTGACCAATCCCTTGTAATGTCAATGTCTTATGGTTCACCACTGAGTTTGCGTTGGGGATTACCTAAATTTATGCCGTTGTTGAAGCAGGAGATCGCAAAACATGAGAAATACTAAGCGAAGTCTATCTCTCACATTGGGTTTGGTGTTGATGGCATTACTGAGCTGTCTTTGTGTCGCCGCCAGCTTAAGTTTGGGATCGAAACCCTTACCGCTGTCAGCTATCTGGCAACATTATTGGTTAGGGGATCAAGGTAGTTATTATGATTTGGTTATCAACGCCCGTGAACCGCGTACATTCATTGGATTAATGGCTGGAGCCGCATTGGCACTAGCAGGAACGGTTACTCAAGGATTGTTACGCAATCCATTAGGCGATCCCGGTTTGTTGGGTGTAAATGCAGGAGCGGCAACTGCGGTGGTCTTTTTCTCTTTCATTCCAGTGTTGGATCAACTGCCTCGCTTTTGGACTGCATTTATTGGCGCTGGTTTATCAACTTTATTGTTCTACCTGCTTAGCGGGAGCTCCCGCAATACCAATCCTGTACGATTGGTTTTGACAGGAGCAGCTATCAATGCCTGCCTGTTTGCTGTGGTGCAGGGGATGGTTCTGATGAATGCACAAGCGATGGACAGTTATCGTTTTTGGACAGTGGGTTCTTTGAGCATCATGTCATTAAGGGAAGCAAGTTTATTGATCCCTTATCTGCTGGTGGCTATCGTTTTGACGCTTTCACTCAGTGCTTCATTGAATGTGATGGTTTTCGGCGAAGGGATCGCCAGTTCTCTCGGTGCCAATGTAGCCCGTACTCGTATATTGTCATTATTAAGTGCCACCATGCTGGCCGCAGGAGCGACAGCGATGGCGGGGCCGATTGCCTTTATTGGTCTGGCAGCACCACATTTGATGCGGGCCTTAGTAGGCAGTGATTTTCGCTGGTTGTTGCCTTACTGTCTGTTTGCAGGTTCTTGCCTGCTATTGATATCGGATGTTGTAGGACGATTGCTGATAGCGTCAGAGGAGGTCATGGTTGGAATTATTACAGCAGCTCTTGGCGCACCGTTACTTTATCTGGTTGCCAAAAACCGGACACAAAAAATAATGATGGAATAGAGTATGACGCAGATTGATTCGTCAACACCAATCAGGCAGCCACGTGTTAGAACATTCGCATTGGGAAAGGCCATTTTTATCATACCATCATGGCAGACAAGAAAAGTGGTATTTTCGATGTTACTGTTGTTGATAGTGCTTTTTTATCTGACTTTATCATTAGGCAGAGAAGGGATGGATAATCCTTTTTTGACAACGGAAATATCTTATCAAGAATTTATTCTATTACAGATCCGTTTGCCCAGGGCGTTGGTAGCAATTGGAGCGGGAATAGCACTGGCTCTTTCAGGGACGCTTTTTCAGTTGACAACCCGCAATGCACTTGGTAGCCCAGACATCATTGGTATTAATGCCGGAGCGGCAGTAGGTATTATGGCAGCGCTGCTTATCTGGCCCGATGTACTGCCAATTCCTTTAGGAGCCTTATTGGGAGCCGGGCTTGCTGTGTTGTTGGTTTATCTCGGTAATGGCGCAGGTCTGGGAAGAATGCAAACCGGGAAAATAGTGATATCCGGGGTTGCAGTTGCTGCATTTTGTATGGCAATGGTTGACTTTGCTGTCTCAAATATTCGCGTAGAGCAGGCTCAACAAATACGTTCATTACTGAGTGGTAGTCTTGCCAGTAGAGGCTGGCAGGATGTGGCACTTATCAGTGGGTTGGTATTTTTTACTCCCGTATTGTTTTGGTTGGGCAGGCAATTAAATTATACCCATTTTGGTGATGACATCGCTAATACACTGGGTGTACCAGTACGCTTTGTTCAGATTGTCAGCATATTGTTGGCAGTCATTTTTGCCGCCATGTCAGTATTAGTGGTCGGCCCTGTTTCTTTTATTGCCCTTTCTGCACCACAAATTGCACGTCGATTAGTACATGCGAAAGGAGCTGCATTATTTTGCTCTGCTTTGGTTGGAGCTTTGCTGATGCTGTTGTCTGATTTAATTACCCTGATATTACCGACCCCGGCTCGTTTACCTGTTGGTTTAGTGACTGCGGTAATTGGTGGACTCTATTTGATGTATTTACTGTATGCAGAATTAAGGAGAACACGATAATGTCATCGGATGAGAATTCCCCTGTGATGACTTCACGGCTTAAGGCCCTGAATCTTTCACTGGCATACGGTAAAAGAACGATCATTGACGGTATTAATATCGCGATTCACGATAATGAGTTTAGCGTCATTATTGGCCCCAATGGATGTGGGAAGTCAACCTTGTTGCGGGCAATTAGCCGAGGTATGCCGCCGCAACAGGGTGAGGTTCAACTGGATGGCATAAATATCCATCGTTATAAGCCAAAAGCTGTTGCACGTGAGCTGTCATTATTAACGCAAGGGGCAGTGATAACTGAGGCATTGACAATTTATGACCTTGTTTCGCGTGGACGTTACGCTTATCAGACTTTCTTGCGGCAGTGGTCAGAAGAAGATGAACGTGTCGTAAATGAAGCATTGCGGGCAGTAGACTTATGGGATATGTCGCAGAAATTGGTCAGTGAGTTGTCAGGTGGCCAGCGTCAGCGCGCATGGTTTGCTATGACATTGGCACAGCAAACTCCCATTATTCTGTTGGATGAACCGACGACTTATCTGGATATTTCTCATCAAATTGAGATGCTTGATTTGTGTCAGCGTTTACATCAACAAGGGAAAACTCTGGTACTGGTTTTACACGATATCAATTTGGCTCTGCGTTATGCCACACGCTTGATCATGATGAAGAACGGGCAAGTTTATGCGGAAGGAAAGCCAGAAGAAATCATCACAGAACAAAGTATTGCAGATGTATTTGGTCTGGCCTGTTGCATTATTCGTGATCCGGAATCTGATAAGCCGTTAATTATTCCGAGATATAACAGGAGAGTGTAAAATGACAAATAAAAATAATCATAGCTCCAATCAAATGATATCAAAAATAGATGTTAACGATATTGTTAATTTATTCGACAGTGCATTCAGTCACTTTAATTCATCAATGAAAGTAAATGCGGAAAATATCCCATCAGAGAGTATGGGTTTTTATCAATGGTCGAATGAAAAAGAATTCTCAATATTAATGCAACGTTACCAGAACGAATACTATGGGAATAATGAACAAAAACCAAACAATAAAGGTCTTTATTCGTTATGGGCACAATGGTATTTTGGCTTGGTTGTTCCTCCTATTATGCTAATGTTGTTGGAATATCCACAAGCAGTAGATACAGATTACCATCTTTTTCAGGTTGAATTTCATGAAAGTGGCAGGCCTAATATGGTTTATTACCAGTTAAACTGGATGAAAGAACCCATATCCTTGCTGGAACGTTATTATTCTTTATTGGATCGCCATATTATTCCTGTTTGTGAGAAAATTGAATCTTATCGAGGAATTAATGGGCGTTTATTATGGAACAATATTGGTTATGTGATGTATTGGTATTTGAGTAATTTCAGGGAAAGAATGGATGCTGAACAATACGACATATTGGTAAATAACCTTTTCTTTGAACAGAAATTACCGGATGGCAGGGATAATCCATTGTATCGGACAGTTATTCTGAGAAATAATGTGATTCAGCGTCGTTGTTGCTGTCAAAGGAACAAACTACCGGGAGTAGGAAATTGTCATGATTGCCCTCTTGAATCAACGGCATAAATAATATAAGTTGAGTTACTTTCTTTCTTAAAAGAAGGTTATGATTTTTTCTGACTTTGTTAACTTGATTGTTAATAGAGAGCTTGATGTTGTAAAAAGATAATTTTAAACAGTTGTCTATTAAAGTGATTTGAACACCAATCATTTTATTTTATAGCCAATGAATTTCAAGCTACATCGCGGCGGTAAGGGAACGAATTTGCACAGCCAAAGGCTGGCCTCCGGTGAGAAATAGGGGCATCTCATTATCCCCAGGAGTACAGATAATAAAGAACCCGACTGCCATCGGATTCTTTTTAAACAAGAGGATAAAATAGGGTTAGTGTGTTCCTCCACTCCCCTGATTTCCTGCACCAAAAGGTGGTTTTGCCATCCAGACCAGCAATGTCAACGTCAGGAATACGCCTGCAGAAATCCAAAAAATTTCATTAGCTGAAATAATCAATCCCTGATGGGTTATCTCCTTTGCCAGATAAGCTGAAATCTGTTGGTCATTCATACCTAGTTGGGAGAGTTGCTGATAAGTTTGCTGATAATTAGGGTTATACGAATTGATATTCTCCGTAAAGTATGAATGGTGCACGGCCTCACGTTGGGTCCACATTGTGGTTGTGATGGAAGTTCCAATTGAGCCTGATAATATACGGGTAAAGTTTGACAAGCTGGAAGCTGATGCCATGCGCTCTGGCCCTAAACCTGACAAAGTTATGGTTGTTAACGGCATGAAGAAGCAAGCTATAGCGAGTCCCTGTACGAATTGGGGCCATGCCGCAGTAGCGAAATCCATCCCTGATTCAAATGTATATGCCCGCCAATAGAAACAGACAGTATAAGTAACGAAACTGAATGTTACGATCAAACGCATATCGATCTTATGACCATATTTACCAATGATGGGTGAAAGTAGCAGAGGTAACAACCCTATCGGAGCAGCTGCAAAGCCAGCCCATGTTGCGGTATAACCGAACACTTCTTGTAGTAGCTGTGGCAACAGGACAATGCTGCCGAAGTACAGCATGAAGGAGAGACTGATACTGAGTGTACCGATAGTAAAGTTACGCTCTTTGAATAATGATAGATCGATAACAGGGTGTTCATCGGTTAATTCCCATACAATTAAAAACGATAATGAGATAACCGCTACGACTGTCAGAACGATAATTTCAGTGGAATTGAACCAATCCAGCTCTTTACCCTGATCAAGCATGATTTGTAGACAACCGACACCAACGATCAGCAGAATTAATCCTACTATATCAATAGGATGAATTTCGATTTTAGTTTCCCGCCCTCGTAGGATCTGCATTGAGACAAAAATAATACCGATACCAAGAGGTATGTTAATAAAGAAAATCCAGCCCCAATGATAGTTATCACTGATATAACCACCCAGTATCGGGCCACAAATAGGGGCAACCACGATCATAACAGACCAGAGTGCCAATGCCATATTTCGTTTAGCAGGGGGATAGTTATTCAACAAAAGGCTTTGACAAAGTGGAAGGACTGGCCCTGCGACCAGCCCCTGAATGATACGAAATACAATCAACATCTCAAGGCTGTTGGAGATGCCACACAGCCATGAGGAGAAGGTAAAGAGAGCGGTAGACCAAATAAACAGTTTGACCTCTCCAAACCGTTTTGCCAACCAACCGGTAATAGGAATGGAAATGGCGTTTGCAACACCAAAAGAGGTGATGACCCATGTTCCTTGGGAATTTGATGCACCTAAATTTCCTGCAATTGTCGGTATGGCGACGTTAGCAATGGTGGAATCCAAAACCAACATGAAAGTAGCCATTGCGAGGGAAATGGTCAGTAACGCCAGCTTCGCGCCTGTAAGTGGTTCTCGTGTCACCATGACTTCCCCTTATGGCTAATTATTTGAGTTACTATTAATGATGTCAGTAACTATTTGATTTGCAGGAGACATGTCTATCATTAAGGCATTCGTGTGATAGGCGGGTTTGATACGTTCAGTGGTTGGCAAAGTCATTCCATTGGTATCTGCCGTATCGACAATCACTTTTGTTGACAGGCCAATACGCAGAGGATGTTGCTTCAGTTGTTCTGGTTCAAGTTCAATGCGAACAGGCAAACGTTGAACAACTTTGATCCAGTTTCCACTGGCATTTTGAGCTGGCAGAAGAGAAAAAGCACTACCGGTTCCCATATCAAGACCAACAACCTTACCTTTATAGACGATATCACCACCGTAAAAATCGCTGGTAATTTTTGCCGGTTGCCCGATCTTCATATTGGAAAGTTGGGTTTCTTTAAAATTGGCGTCAATCCACATATTAGTGGCTGGTACGATAGCCATTAAAGGTGTACCCATATTGATGCGAGAGCCTATTTGTACATTACGACGAGAAACATATCCATCTACAGGACTGACAATTTTTGTTCTTTGTAAGTTTAACCAGGCATCACGAACCCCGGAAGCCGCTTTTTCTACAGCAGGTTGTTTTTCCAACGGTGTGTTTAAAATGATAGCTTGATTACTATTGTACTGTTCGATGGCCACATCCAGATCAGCCTGGGCAAGTGCAACACTTTCATAGGAATGTTGTAGTTCTTCCTGACCAATAGCATCTTGTCTGCCAAGTATTTTCCTTCGGTTGAAATCATTCTGCACTTTTCTAAGAGTAATCTTTTTCTGTTCAATGATCGCTTGGTACTTCTTGCTATCAACCATCTGTTGGTGAGTTTTCCGCACGGCGGTAGCCAGTTCATTTTCCGCTTTTGTCAGAGTGAGTTCAGCATCTCTCGGATCAAGCTGTATCAGAACATTACCACTTTTTACAAAGTCGGTATTATCAAAATAGATAGTGGTGACACTACCCGCGACTTGAGACATGACTTGTATTTGATTGCCTGCGACATAAGCGTTATCTGTTTCTTGCTGATGGCGCGAAAAGGTGAACCAGTAAACAGCGTAGATCATACCGAGGATTGAAAATAATAATGTAAGAAAAATCATTATATTGCGACGTTGATGCTTTTTATTCTTTTGCTGACGACTTAAAGTCGGTGACAAAGGACTTTCCTCACTAAGGCTCATAGTGAATCTCCGTATATTTTTTGTTCGTATTGTTGCATGGTATCCACATCATAAAGACCACTCATTTCCAGTAGCGTGGGTTACACTACTGGAAAAGATGGCTATATGGGATTGATTATTATCTGAGGATAATAGTTAGTCATATGACATATCAGGCCATATGACATACCAAATGATACTGGCTAGCAGAAAAGTTTTTTTAGGTCATGTTGCCATATTGTGATTTTTCGGGGTCCGGTATTGTTCATGGAGAATACAATCACTTTTTCAAACAATCCCCGATATTATCCAATTGTGCCAACAATTTTCTCATCAATTTTTCTAACTGTTTTTGTTCCTCCAGATCAAGGGCAGACCAAAGTTTAACCAGGCACTCATGCTGAGGTGGAAGTAAACTATTCAAGAAATTTGTACCTTTTTCTGTCAGATGAAGATGGAGACAACGACGATCGTTGTGGCTCTCTTTTCTTTCTATCCAGCCTTGCTTCTCTAATTCATCAGCAATTCGAGTTGCGTTTGTACGAGATGAACCCAACGCCGAGCTAAGTTCTGATGGCTGAATGCTACGACTTTCTTTGGTATCCAAGATCATCAGTGCCATAAACAAGGTTTCATTGATTCCTTGCGCTCTCAGCATGTTATTACGATTTTCCAGCATCTTGCTCTGGACATGCATCGATAAGCGGGTGAGTAATATCTCTTGATAGGGCAAACTTTTGTTCAACTCTTTTTGCTGTGCAACACGGCAATTAAGCAACTCTTCTGTGGGAGTGAATGAACTTTCCATTGTTTAGATACCTTATTAGTTTCAACCGGTAAAGTAACTTCTGCGAAAAACCATACAAATACTATATTAAAAGTTAAATTTAGCAATTATAGTTATTTATTATCATCATATTTCTTTTAATATTGATACCTAATTCATAAATACCTTGAATGTTAATCCAAAAATGGATGATCTGGATAGTGTAGAAATGCTGATGCTGCGCGTTTTATAGAAGCATACACAGATGATCAAGCAACCAATTAGAGTAAGAAAAAGCTTATTGTGCGCCCGCATCACATCAGAGCTCCCGGCAACAATCAGAAGCGAACAAATTGATGCGACTCCTATACGACACAGAACAATACTTATCTTGCCTATATTTTTACCCGGAGTTCGATTAGCTCTGGCAAAAATTTCATCGGTTAACCCAAAAGCCCAGGTTGCAGTCTTTCTGCCTGATATTGCTTCAACAGAAGTGAATCCCAATTTGATGGCACTGAGGCCAAATGTGAAGGAGATAGAAATATAGCTAACGACAATAAGAAGATTATCGAAAATACCCTTGATGAATGAAGAGCACTTGCTTGGTATTGCGGGGTCATTTATCGCTGTGCCAGATGTTAAGTTATCGGGCACAGGGGTATCAGGTATCGACATAGGGTAATTTATTTTTTTGTTAATAGTAAAACAACATTAACAAAATATAATAAAATTGAAAATATGAAATGTCTAAATTATTTAACAAATATTATTTAGAACAAAGATTTTGATCGAAAAATGGAGTTATTAGGTGATTGGGGAGTTGATTTGTTAATAAATTTATGTGTGATTATAAAAGAGGCTAAGACGAAGCTGCTTTTTGCTTCGCAGCTTTTCTGGCTTTAGCGAGCCAGCCATCAAAGGTTTTTTGATGTGCGTTAATCCAGCCGTTGGCATGATGTTCAATATCCTCTTCAGAATCTTTCCCAGTATGCATATGCATATTTTGTGCGTTGATATCTGCAACAGATAGTTGCATAACAGCAAAAAGTGCCGCCGCCGCAGGGTTTTTTTCAGCCCAAATCCGGTTCGCCACGATATGCATAGAGCTGGGGGGAAAACCATAATTGCGGCCATTTGGTAATTGAGTATCAATTTCACCGCCTTCATTGAGGGCAGAGAAAGGGACTTGTAGCCATACCACATCTTTTCCGGGTCTTAGAACATCGCTGACCCAATAAGGCGTCCAGGTGTAGTAAAAGATAGACTTACCTTCACGGTAACGGGCGATAGTATCTGCCATCATGGCGGTATAGTTCCCCTGATTTTGCTCCACGGTATTTTCTAAACCATAAGCCTTTAATTGATGGTTTATCACTTTTTCGCATCCCCAGCCGGGGTTACAGCCAGTCAGGTCTGCTTTACCGTTTCCACTGCTGTCAAACAACTTAGCCAGTTTTGGATCTCGTAATTGGGCAATATTATTGATGTGATATTTTTCGGCTGTTTTCTTATCGATCAGATATCCTTGAACAGAATTTTTAACGAAGGTCCCCTTACGGTAGAACGTGTTATCACCGCCGGCAGCTTTGTACTGTACATTATGAAGGGGAACCCAATTGACCGCCATAAAAGTGGCATCACCTGAGGCAATAGTGGCATAGGCGACGTTGTAATCGACTTCTTTGATGGGTTTGACATCATAACCAAGCTTTTCCAAAGCCTTGCAGACAATTAACGTCTGGAATGTTTCTTCACCAATGGTACTTTGTAAAGGTTGTACACTGATACCTTTTCCAGGAAGTTCTGTGGCAGCTAACGACGTGCTTGTTAATAATATTAGATTGAATCCTAAGATAATTTTCTTGTTTATGAGCTTTTTAAATTGGGTTGTGATTAGCATAATTTTCCCCTGTTATTAATCTGTTTGACTATCCTGATGTTGAGTATTTTTGTGGTGGATTAGTTTTTGCAGGGATAAGAATTTAATTAACAATCCTATTGGCCCTGTGTGATACCAGTATCTGTTATTTCTGGTGCGGATATTTCTTCCCAAAGATTGAGTTAAGCGATCAAGGATAATGGCAAGGATGACAATACCCGTCCCGCCAACTGCGGCCAGCCCTATATCAAGACGACCAATCCCCCGCAGCACCATTTGTCCCAAACCACCAACAGCGATCATTGAAGCAATAACAACCATGGATAGCGCTAACATTAATGTCTGGTTTACACCAGCCATAATTGTTGGCAGAGCAAGGGGAAGTTGGACTTTGAACAACATTTGACGTGGACTGGCACCAAAAGATCTTGCGGCTTCAATCAGATCTATCGGAACCTGTTTGATCCCTAAAATGGTCAGGCGAATAATCGGAGGTAAGGCAAAAATGATTGTTACTATAACACCCGGTACATTCCCAATACCGAATAGCATCACAATAGGCACGAGATAAACAAAGGCAGGTGTTGTCTGCATTGCATCCAGTAGAGGGCGGATGATCCTGGCTGTTCGGTTACTGCGTGCCAGCCAAATCCCGCTTGGCAGCCCAATAAGGACACAAAACAGCAAAGCCGTGAGTACCAATGCCAGTGTGATCATCGCTTGAGACCATGCCCCGATGGCACCAATAAAGCATAATGAAACTAAAGTGAGCCCGCCTATGCCGACACCTGCTAGCTGCCAGGCCAGAAATGTCAGGAAAAGTATCGTGATGGGAGCGGGCATTGACATCAAAAATTGCTCAAATCTGTTTAAGATAAAATCTACCGGAATACGTATTCCTTGAAAAAAAGGCCGGAAGTGTAGAACGATCCAATTAATAGCATGGGTGACCCATGAATCAAAAGGGATGAGTTTATGCTGAAAAGGTTCCATAATATTAAAATGCCCCTGTGAGATATTATCTGTAGGGGCGTCCAGCCAATTTGTATTTGATAATGAATCACCTGTGGTGGTGCTGTTGAGCCAGGGATCACTTGATGTTGTCTGATCGGGTGTTGATTGCGGTGTATTACTGCTCATTTGGAGCCTCCTTATCTAAAGCTTGCAACAGTATTCCTTTAGAAATAACACCCAAATAACGATGATCATCACCCACGACAGGAATGGCACAGGGGGATTGAGCTACGATGGATATCAGCTCATTCAATGACGTATCTGCTGGGACTGCGGTTGGCTCTGTCAGGATAGCGTGTTCGATAGGATATTTCTTTTCCAGAGTATCTTGCAGGGAATTGACTGAAACTACCCCAATAAATTTCTGACCTTTGTCGATTAGATAGCCATAGTTTCGATCTTCATCCTCCAGTATTTTCAACGCTGAGCGAGGCCCA
The DNA here is from genome assembly GCF_040838225.1 of Xenorhabdus sp. SGI246. Classification (NCBI taxonomy): domain Bacteria; kingdom Pseudomonadati; phylum Pseudomonadota; class Gammaproteobacteria; order Enterobacterales; family Morganellaceae; genus Xenorhabdus; species Xenorhabdus sp. SGI246. The sequence goes on along the minus strand of NZ_JBFPEZ010000104.1, from coordinate 29,486 downwards.
AAGCCTACTGTAATATGGAGTAATGCTTCTGGCCGACGACGAGCGACATCTTTTGCTGAAAATACATGACTGATATCCACTCCCCGAAAGAATGCCTTGACATAATCACTGGCAGGATTATTTAAGATCTCATCAGGTGTTCCTACCTGAACAATAACCCCTTCCTGCATGATGGCAATGCGATCACCAATACGGATTGCTTCATCCAGATCATGGGAAATAAATATAATTGTGCGTTGATGTTGACCTTGCAGGCGTAATAACTCATCCTGCATTTCTGCACGAATAAGAGGATCAAGGGCCGAAAAAGCCTCATCCATCAGTAAAATATCAGGATTATTGGCGAGCGCTCTGGCTAATCCAATACGCTGTTGCATACCACCCGATAACTCATCCGGGTAAGACATAGTGTAATTTTCCAGATTGACTTGTTTCAGGGCTTCGAGAGCTTTGTGCTGGCGTATTTCTTTAGGAATACCAGCAAACTCCATACCGAAAGCCACATTCTCCAGCACATTTAAATGTGGCATGAGCGCAAATGATTGGAAAACCATACTGATTTTATTGCGACGGATTTCGCGCAGTTGAATGTCTGAAATAACAGAGATATCCTGCCCATCGATAATTACCTGACCTTTGGTCGGTTCTATCAGGCGGTTGAGAAGGCGTATCAGTGTGGATTTTCCTGAGCCGGACAGGCCCATAATCACAAATATCTCGCCTTCTTCGATGACCAAATTAGCATTTTGTACGCCAACTGCCATACCAGTTTTTTCAAATATTTCTGCTTTATTGTAGTTGGATTCTAATAACTTAACCGCTTGCTTTGGATGGTCACCGAATATTTTATACAGATCTTTAACTTCGAGTTTAATTGTCATGTAATAAATATTTAGCTTTGTGAAAAGGTATATTCTCTTTAATTGCTTACTTCAGATAATCTGCAGATAATTAACCCAAGCTATACTTGAGCACGTTGAGAGTTGAGATATGTTGACAACTTCCAGAACATAATTATTAACTAAAAGATAAAGTTTTTTACAGGTAAATGTCTACATTTTTTACTTAATTTTAACTTTCATTGTAGGACGGTTGAACTTAATAAAAAAAAATTATTATCGTCAGAAAGATAGAGCAAAGTAAACTTTTGTGGGATTTATCTCTTTTTGCCTTTTTTGCTTTTTTATCGTGTGGCTACTTTGAAAAAATTTATTGTCTATAATTGTAGGGTAAGAACATTTTGCTAGCTTTTATGATGGATAAGATTACCTACAATCCAACTGTGTTTGCCATAAATTATCACTCTTCTGGTAAAATTCTTTATTGATCTACGCACTTATCGAAGAATGAAAACGCGTATTTATGGCTTACAATACAGAAATCTCTTTATGAGAGGAGTACTATATATAGTAACTTTGTCGATATTTTTATCTATATATGGTGTTTTTATCTTTTTTGGATGAATGCTGCCAAAAGTAAGATGTTATATCTTATTGGTAATCCTATGATTTTTATTATCAGAAGGCGGTATGGTTTCTTTATCAAATTGTCAGATGTGTAACTGAATTCATCATTGCAAAGTGATGAAAGAGAGACTTAGGCTAGTATAGAAATATTAACAATAAATTAAATGGAGGTAGTTTATGTATCACCATTACCTGAATACTCCAGAAGGTTTTCCTAAACCTTATGTACACATCACTGCGAACGATGAAGGAGTCACTAGTATTTATTTTGTTAATGAAAAGAAAGAACTGGAATCTAAAAATGCTATTACTAAGCAGTGTGTAAAAGAGCTACAGGAATATTTTAAAGGAAAACGGCAGATATTTACGGTTCCGCTAAGTATGCAAGGAACTGAATTTCAGCAACGTGTCTGGCAGCAACTCTGTAATATCCCATTTGGTGAAATGTGGAGTTACAAACAATTAGCATTGACGTTGGGTTCGGTAAATTATTGTCGCGCAGTCGGTATGGCAAACTCACGTAATCCGATTTCACTGATTGTTCCCTGCCATCGGGTAATTGGGCATGATGGTAAGTTAGTCGGATATACAGGCGGGCTTAATATTAAGGAGTGGTTGCTGGAGCATGAGAAGAAAAAAAAGACGAAAATTAAACCAATCTAGAATGAAACGCCAATTAATTTGTGAAATGACGATTGGAGTATAGAATAATTTAATGAAATTAAACAAAACGTGCGTTTTGTACATTTTGTTATATGTTTCGTGATCTAGGTTGCAGACAGTGAACTATATTATTTGTTGTACTGTATGTAGCATGGAGTTTGTGTATTTTTTATTAAAGGTAAGTTTGATGTCTAAAATTAAAGGTAACGTTAAGTGGTTTAATGAATCTAAAGGATTCGGTTTCATCACTCCAGAAGATGGTAGTAAAGATGTTTTCGTACACTTTTCCGCCATTCAGTCTAACGGTTTCAAGACATTGGCTGAAGGCCAAAAAGTTGAATTTGAAATCACTGAGGGTGCGAAAGGTCCATCTGCTGCAAACGTTGTCGCGATCTAATTTCTAATCCCATATTCTTAAAACCCGTTTTTATAACGGGTTTTTTATGTTTTTTAATTTCTGCTTAGTTCAGAGTTTATTTATTAAGGTGAACGCGAGGGCGGTCATTAATAATGAACCGATAACATTTGCCAGAATGGTGCTTAGTGCCCAACTTATTTTCCCTGCTTGTAATAAATAAACCACTTCAGCGGAAAATGTAGAGAAAGTTGTCAATCCACCGCAGAACCCTGTTGTTAACATGAGCTTCCAGGCAGGGGCAAGATGTGTTGTTTTGCTGAAATAGGACAGCCCCAACCCGATAATGAATGCTCCAATACAGTTAGCCGTCAGAGTACCAATGGCAATAGGAGCTGAGACATTATTCAGGCGGAGGCCGATAAACCAACGTAAGACACTGCCAAAACCACCACCGATAAATACAGCGAGAATAAGATCCATCAGTAGTGGCCTCGGTTATTTGACTTCCATACCTTTGGCTTGTAAGTCAGCGTGGTAAGAAGAACGAACAAATGGCCCACAAGCTGCATGAGTAAAGCCCATTTCTAATGCTGCTTCTTTCATTTCATCAAATTCAGCCGGGTTGACATAACGTTGGACCGGCAGGTGGTGGCGACTTGGCTGCAAATATTGCCCCAATGTCAGCATAGTTACTCCGTGACTACGTAAGTCACGCATCACTTCCAAAATTTCTTCATTAGTTTCTCCCAAACCCACCATCAAACCTGATTTGGTCGGGATATCTGGATGTGCTTCTTTGAATTTTTGCAGCAGTTGTAATGACCAATTGTAGTTTGCACCTGGGCGGATCTGACGATACATCCGTGGTACGTTTTCCAGATTATGGTTAAAAACATCGGGAGGGGTTGCAGTCAGAATTTCCAGTGCACGATCCATACGGCCGCGAAAATCCGGTACTAATGTTTCAATTTTGATTGATGGATTTTTTTCACGGATCGCAGTGATACAGTCGGCAAAATGTTGAGCTCCGCCATCACGCAAATCATCACGGTCAACAGATGTGATAACAACATAGCGCAGACCCATATCCTGAATAGTTTGCGCAAGTTTAACCGGCTCATTTACATCTGGTGCATTTGGACGCCCGTGTGCCACATCACAGAACGGACAGCGGCGAGTACAAATGGCACCCAGGATCATAAAAGTGGCGGTTCCGTGGTTAAAGCATTCGGCAAGGTTAGGACAAGAGGCTTCTTCACAGACGGAATGCAATCCATTTTTGCGCATTGCCGCTTTGATTCCCTGAATGCGGCTGGAATCCGCAGGAAGTTTGATTTTCATCCACTCAGGTTTACGCAAGAGTGCTTCACGTTCTGTGACCACTGTTTTCACAGGGATCAAAGCCATCTTATCTGCGTCGCGGTATTTGATACCACGTTCCATCTGAATTGGTTTACTCATAATCGTGCTGGTTCCAGTTATATTTTTCAGATTGTTATTTATTGCTTGATTATTAAGTCAAATTCATCGGAGCAATAAGTGTATTCAAATTTTTTTGAAAAATGTTAAAAAATTATATCATCTTTCATCGGTGAGTTGAAATCCTAAGATCTGGCAGAATTTTTGTACCAGAATGGGTTGTACATCTTCAACAGTGATCCCATCTACAAGGTCACTGAGCTGAATCATTTGCATGCCTGCATAACCACATGGATTAATGCGCAAAAAGGGGTGTAAGTCCATTGCAATATTTAATGCCAAGCCATGGAAAGAACACCCTTTTCGGATACGTAATCCCAATGAACAAATTTTATTGTCTTTGACATAAACCCCTGGCGCATCTGGCCGGGCATGAGACTCAACGCCAAAATGAGCTAATGTCTCGATAACGGTATTTTCAATTGCGGTGACTAACTGACGAACCCCAATTTTAGCCCTTTTTAAGTCGATCAAAACGTACATGACTTGCTGACCTGGCCCATGATAAGTGACTTGGCCCCCCCTGTCTGATTGAATAACAGGAATATCACCCGGCGCAAGTACATGTTCTGCTTTACCTGCCTGCCCCTGTGTGAACACTTTTTCATGCTGGACAAGCCAGATTTCATCGGGAGTTTCCGCTGTACGCTGCTCGGTGAACTGGTGCATAGATTCAGAAACCGGCTCGTAAGGCTGAATACCCAACTGGCGTAGGATAACGGTGTTATGTTGCAATGGAAGTTTCATCATCAGTTAACAAAAATTGCCCGCCAGTATAACGCCCTAAAGGGATTCTCTCCAGTTAGAGAATGCCTTAATGCAATAATAATGTTAATTAGACGAATATGTTTAGATTTTATATTATCATAGTTATATATTTCGACGATTTCCCCCTTGTTTTCTGTTTGAGCTAACAGATGGTCAGAAAAAACCAACTCCTGATTGTTGGGCATCTTTGCAGTTCTCTGGTGCTCCTATACAGCCTCTCAATGTTGCTGCCTGTTTTTGTCGCTTTGTTTTATAAAGAAAAAAGTATTTTTGCGTTTTTCGAAACGTTTATTATTGGAATGATCCTTGGCGGTGTTGGGTGGTATTTCACCCGAAAAACTAAAGCACAGCCCAGTACTCAAGATGGGTTCCTTATCATCGTCTTATTCTGGTTACTTTTTTCGTTGCTCAGTGCCTTACCCTTTGTGCTGGATAAAAATCTGAATATCAATCTTGTAGATGCCATGTTTGAAGGTGTATCTGGTATTACAACGACAGGAGCAACGGTACTAAATGATGTTTCTTCATTGCCTAAGTCCGTTCTTTATTACCGAGCTCAGCTCAATTTCATCGGCGGTTTGGGAGTTATCGTGCTTGCCGTGGCTATTTTGCCATTACTTGGTATTGGTGGCGTAAAGCTTTATCAATCAGAGATGCCCGGCCCGTTTAAAGAGGAACGATTAACTCCTCGCCTTGCAGATAGTGCCAAAAGTTTATGGGTAGTTTATTTGTTGCTGGGTGGGGTATGCTCTTTCAGCTTCTGGGCCGCCGGGATGTCCTGGTTTGATGCCATTTGCCATGGGATATCAACGGTCTCTTTGGGGGGATTTTCGACCCGTAATGAAAGTCTTGGCTATTATGATAATTCTCTCATTGAAATGGTGGGAGGGATTTTCTCAATATTATCAGCGGTTAACTTCACCCTCTATTTTGTTGTCCTGACGCGAAGAAGCATCAAACCTTTACTGAAAAATGCAGAGTTTCAATTCTTCCTGCTGGTACTTTTCATCGTGATTTGTATTATTTGGCTGGAGTTATACCGCTCTGGAATGTACAGCTTGAAAGATGCTTTTGTGCATGGTTTTTTCATGACCAGCTCAATGATGACAGACAATGGTCTGGCAACTTCAGATTATGCACAGTGGCCACCTCACACGATGTTGCTGTTATTGGCGATAAGTTTTTTTGGTGGCTGTGTTGGCTCGACTTGTGGAGGCATTAAGGCGCTGCGTTTTCTGATCCTGACAAAACAAAGTTTCAGTGAGATTAATCAGCTTATTCATCCGAATGCTATTTCAACGATTAAAATAGGTAAATCACCAGTACAGGAAAGGGTACTTCGTTCCGTCTGGGGCTTTTTCTTCTTGTATATTTTTTGTAGTTGTTTCTTTATTTGGGCACTGAATTTTCTGGGATATGATCTGGTGACTTCGTTTGCTACGGTTGCCGCATGTATCAATAACATGGGAGTCGGCTATGGTGAGACAGCACAGGGTTTTGGCAATCTTGATGTTGTGGCGAAATGGATGATGTGTGCGGCTATGTTATTGGGAAGGCTAGAAATTTATCCTATTCTGATTTTGTGCTCGAAAGCGTTCTGGCGTTTTTGACTGGGGCATTAGTATAGGGTGCCAGGTGAGAATAGGAAGCTGAAAAAAGCGCTGACTTTTTTGTCAGCGCTTTTTATAGAAGTTGCAGAAGTAGAAATTGTCACGGTACTATTTATTTTTCTTCTTATTACAAGACTACGCGTACCAGTTCCAGTTTACCCAATTCTTCATACAGCGTTTCAACCTGCTCAATATGAGTTGCATTGATAGTAATGGAAACAGAGTGGTAATTACCTTTGCTGCTTGGCTTCACTGCTGGAGAGTAATCGCCCGGCGCATGGCGCTGAACCACTTCAATAACTTGATCCACCAGCTCAGGTTGAGCTAAACCCATCACTTTGTAAGTGAATGAGCAGGGGAACTCAAGCAGTTCATTTAATTTCGTTTTCATGGGCGCTCCTGATTTATTAACCACGGCAGAATGATGGATTATTCCGTGACGTGATTATTTTCTAACAATTTATATTAATATAAGGTTCAATGTTTAGCTTTCAAGATTTCAGCCAAACCAGTGATGGAATGTCAATCGGATGTAATCGAATATACGGCTAAAGAAACCCCCCTCTTTTACTTCCTGCATCACGACTAATGGACGCTGTTCGATCGTTTTACCATCAAGTTGGAAATTGATTGTGCCGACTACCTGATCTTTGGCGAGAGGGGCGTGTAGTTCATTGCTATTTAGTACATAGCTGGCTTTTAGATCTTTCAGGCGACCACGGGGAATAGTCAGGTAAACGTCCTTCTCGACACCCAGTTGGATCTTATCAATATCGCCAAACCAGACTGGTTCAGAAGCAAATTCTTTATCTGCCCGTAGTGGTGAGACAGTTTCAAAAAAACGAAAACCCCAGGTCAGTAGTTTCTTACTGTCAGTTTCACGGCCTTTGAATGTTGGGCTGCCCATTACCGTAGCAATCAGGCGCATGTTACCTTCAGTAGCAGAGGAAACAAGGTTATAGCCAGCACCACTAGTATGGCCGGTTTTGATGCCATCCACATTCAAGCTCTTATCCCACAGCAAACCATTGCGGTTGGGTTGGCGGATGTTATTGTAAGTGAATTCTTTCTCTTTATAGATGGCATATTCATCCGGTACATCGCGGATCAATGCCTGACCAATCAGCGCCATATCATGGGCAGAACTGTATTGGCCTTCTGCATCCAGACCGTGAACGGTTTGAAAGTAGGTGTTTTTCAGTCCTAAACTCTGAACATATTTATTCATCAGACTGACGAACGCATCCTGACTACCTGCTACGTAGTCCGCCATTGCTACACAAGCATCATTACCGGATTGCAGGTTAATACCACGGGACAGCATAGCGACGGAAACTTGATCGCCGGGCTTCAAAAACATCAGAGAAGAGCCTTTGAATACAGGATTTCCTGTTGCCCAGGCATCTTTACCTACCGTAACGATATCATTCGGACCAATTTTCCCTGATTTGATGGCTTGTCCAATAACATAACTGGTCATCATTTTGGTCAGGCTGGCAGGATCACGACGGACATCTGAATTCTTTTCGGCCAATATTTTTCCTGAATTGTAATCAATCAGAATATAGGCTTCGGCATCGATCTGCGGCACTCCGGGGATCATGGTTTTGAAATTATCATCCGTATTAGCGAATGCAGAAACACTGGTAGCCAGAGCAAGACTCAAGGCTGCATTTTTAATAAAACGGGAATTAGCTATACGGGAAGTAACTATACGAGAAGTAACTATGTATTTCATGATTGATTAGATAACATCCGTGAGAGAAGCATTGATAATAAACCACATAATAACAAATGACAAAAAGCGTGACATTAAACAAAATTGGAAGAGATAAAGATTTGCATTTTTTTACTCGGTTTTTTCTCTCCCCCCGCTGATATTAATCAGAATAACAAATATCAGCAGGGAGCAGACTCATCAGAGAACAATGCAATCAAGGGGCGACAATAAAGGAAGATTGGTGCATTTGGTCAGTTAATTTCTTTTGCATTTGTGCTGCTTGCTGGCGGCTGCTAAAAGGCCCTAGCTGAACACGATGAACATTATTAAATTGGGTCACACGCCCCGGTACATTAAAGCGTTGGCTTAATAATTGCTGCCATTCTTTGGCTTTTTGTTCAGAACTGACAGCACCAACTTGTACCATATAACCAGAGGAAGTGGCTAAGGCTGATTCAGGGATTGTTTTCTCTGAAGGTACAGGAGGTTGATTTTCTCTATTTCCAGACAGATTTTGGTTTGAGCTATTCTGTTCAGGAGAATCCGGCGTCATGTTTATGACAGCCTCCGTTGATGGAGAATTAAGGACAGGCCTATCAGGTAAAGCATAACTTTGTTTGACAATAGTTGAACCCGCTGTCCCCAAACCAGAAAGTGATCCATCAGGAGCAACCTGAATGCCATCCAGTTTTACCCGACTTTGTGGCATCAAATTCAGTCGTTCGGCAACAGCTCGTGATAATTCAACCGCTTTTCCCGGTTTATTGTAGGGACCGCGATCATTAACTCTGACGATTATCATGCGACCATTGCTTAAGTTGGTGACGCGTACATAGCCTGGAATTGGAAGTGTCGGGTGAGCAGCCGTCAAAGCATAAGGACTGGCTCGTTCTCCAATTGCTGTCAATTTTCCGTTCGTTTCTTCACCAAATACACTGGCATAGCCTGTTTGAGTAAACTGGGCAGGGTCCTGAATGATATGATAGTTTTCTCCATCTCTGCTGTAATCTTGGTTAGCACTTGGATGGTAAGGCTCATATACAGGCTCTGCTCCCAATACATCACGGGTCGGAACTGGCGGAACAGAAGAAGCGCCTCTTTCATTGTTTGTTGTACAGCCTGAAATCAGTACAGCCACTATGCTAAGAATAAGCCATTGTTGACGCATGAAATTTCTTCCTCATAGACTTTTGGATAATAACTTGCGATGAGTATGTATCGACATGATAATGCCGAATCCTGCCATTAAGACAATTAACGCTGAACCTCCGTAGCTAATCAGGGGCAGGGGGACACCGACTACAGGCAAAATACCGCTAACCATGCCGATATTCACGAAGACATAGACAAACAATATTAATATCAGCCCCCCTACCATGACACGGCCGAAGGTGTTTTGTGCGTTGGCAGCGATAAACAGGCCGCGAATGATGATTAATAGGTAAAGTGCCAATAAAACGAGGACACCGATCAATCCCAATTCTTCCGCTAAGACAGCAAAAATAAAGTCGGTATGACGTTCAGGCAAAAACTCTAATTGTGATTGTGTGCCTTGTAACCAGCCTTTTCCAAATAACCCACCTGATCCAATAGCAATTTTTGATTGAATGATGTGATAGCCTTTACCCAATGGGTCACTTTCTGGATCTAACAACATCATGACCCTGGCTCGCTGATAATCATGCATTAAAAAGAACCATAAGATAGGCAGGAAACAGGCAACCAGTAAAACGGCAATAGCAATTAACCGCCAGTTCATTCCTGCCAGAAACAGGATAAACAACCCGGAAGTCGCTATCAGGATAGATGTACCTAAATCAGGTTGTGCAGCGACAAGCAGAGTAGGCAAGAATATCAGTACTAATGCAATACCTGTATTTTTCAGGGAAGGAGGGCAAAGGTCACGATTTATAAAGCGTGCAATCATCAAAGGGACAGCGATTTTGGCAATTTCTGATGGCTGAAAGCGTACAATGCCTAAATCCAGCCAACGCTGAGCCCCTTTACTTATTTGCCCAAAAACATCGACAAAGACGAGTAGCATGACACAGACAATATAAAGATAAGGAGCCCAACTTTCGTATATGCGAGGTGGTACTTGAGCCAGGGCGATCATGACCGCTAAGCCAATGAGCACCTGCCCGATTTTACGTTCCATCATGTCAATGTCTTGTCCACTGGCGCTCCACATAATGAAAAGACTATAGGCCAGCAGTGCCAGAATACAGAGTAGCAGAGGGATATCTATATGTATTCTGGTCCAGAAAGGAACTTTATTCTGCGATTCTGTCATAGCATTACTCAATTAGCTTATGTTCTGGTAGCCGGTTCTTGGGTAGATGGTTTTTTGCCAACGGGTTCTCCTGTAGACGATTTTCTACTTTTATTAGCTGACTCAGTAGATGAAGTGCCTTTATTATTCCTGATCAGAATATGATCCAGAATTTGGCGCACAATAGTGCCAACAGATGGCCCCGCTCCTCCATTCTCCAAAATAATGGAAACCGCAACGGTTGGATTATCGTAAGGAGCAAAAGCAATCATTAGCCTATGATCCCGTAGATGCTCCGCCAATTTACTCGCATTATAGGTTTCATATCTGAACACCTGCGCCGTACCGGTTTTTACTGCGGCTTTATAAGGAGTACCGGCAAAAAAGCTGCGTGCTGTGCCATTGGGGGCATTAGCAACACCATACATGCCATCTTTGGCAATCTCCCAATACCCAGAATGAATATCTCCGATGGGTTCACTGACAGGAGGCTGATAAGGATGTATGTCACCATTTACCCGTGTTCCCAGTAAAAAATGCGGTGTTTTTACCTCGCCATCATTAATCAATATCATCAGGGCTTTTACCATCTGCATAGGTGTTGCCGTCCAGTATCCCTGACCAATGCCAACAGATATCGTATCTCCTTGAAACCACGGTTTTTTATAACGCTTTTGTTTCCATTCCCGTGTCGGCATGTTACCCGCCGCCTCTTCTTTCAAGTCAATACCAGTTAATTGACCAAAACCAAATTTTGTCATCCAGTTGGAGATCCTATCAATACCCATATCATAGGCTAACTGATAGAAAAAGGTATCTGCTGATTCAACAAGGGACTTATGCACATTCAAAAGACCATGCCCATAACGTTTCCAGTCACGATAACTCATATTAGAGTTAGGCAATTGCCACCAGCCTGGATCGTTGATGGTTGTATTCTTTGTGATGACACCACTACTTAGTGCTGCAACGGCGATAAAAGGTTTTACTGTTGAGGCGGGAGGGTAAGCGCCTTGTGTTGCACGGTTAATCAATGGGCGGTTGGGGTTGTTAAGCAGAGCTTTATAATCCTTACTGGAAATGCCATCAACAAACAGATTAGGGTCATAGCTTGGGTTGGATACCATTGCCAGAACTTCGCCGGTACGAGGATCTGTGACAACAACTGCTGCACGGCTGGTTGTCAGTATCTCTTCAATGTAAGTTTGTAGCTCTAAGTCTATTGATAGATAGATATCTTTACCCGCTTGTGGTGGCTGCTCATGTAACTGGCGAATAACTTTACCACGGTTATTGACTTCAACTTCTTCATAACCGGGTTTTCCATGCAGAACAGGTTCATAATAGCGTTCAATACCTAGTTTGCCGATGTCATGAGTCGCGGCGTAATCCGGCAAAATCCCCTCTTTGTCGAGTCGCTCTACGTCTTTATCATTAATTTTAGAAACATAACCGATGACATGGGTGAGGGCAGAACCATATGGGTAATAACGGCGTTGGTATCCTTTGATTTCCAACCCTGGGAAGCGGTATTGATTGACAGAGAATCGGGCAACCTGTACTTGAGTCAGTGATGTTTTCAGAGGTATTGATGTGAAGCGGCGTGCGCGCACCCGCTCTTTTTTGAAATTTTCGATATCTTCATCGGTTAACCCGATGATGGAACGCAACTCATTTAAGGTCTTATCAATATCAGCAACTTTTTGGGGGACAATCTCCAACTGGTAAATCGTACGGTTAGCTGCCAGTAGTATACCGTTACGGTCATAAATGAGTCCCCGGCTTGGGGCAATGGGAACAAGTTTAATACGGTTCCCATTTGAGCGTGTTTGATAATCTTCGTGGCGGGTGATCTGGAGATTATAGAGATTGGCAATCAGAACCCCTGTTAAAAGGATAATGCCGGCAAACGCCACCAGCGCGCGGCGTATAAAAAGGGCTGATTCAGCCGTATGATCGCGAAAAGGGGTTCGTTTATTTTTCATCCCATTACCAGAACTCACGGTGATAGATTACCTAACTTATTCCCGATGATAAGGGTGATTAGTTGTAATGCTCCATGCCCGGTACAAGCTCTCTGCAACCAAAACCCGTACCAGAGGATGTGGAAGAGTCAGGGGAGAAAGAGACCAGCTTTGTTCTGCGGCGGCTTTACAGGCAGGCGCTAAACCCTCTGGGCCTCCAATCAGCAAACTGACATTTCTTCCATCCTGTTTCCAGCGTTCAAGTTGTTGTGCCAACTGGGGAGTATCCCAACGAGATCCGGGGATATCTAATGTGACAATGCGATTGCCTTTATTGACAGCCGACAGCATTTGTTCGCCTTCTTTTTCCAGAATACGTTTGATGTCGGCGTTTTTGCCTCGTTTTCCAGCCGGAATTTCAATTAATTCGAATGGCATGTCTTTGGGAAAACGATGCAGGTAATCCGTAAAGCCGGTCTGCACCCAGTCCGGCATTTTTGTACCTACAGCGACAAGTTGTAACTTCAACCTCAGCTCCAGAGTTTTTCTAGTTCATACATGCGACGGCTGTCTTCCTGCATGACATGTACCATCACTTCGCCGAGGTCAACAACGATCCAGTCTGAAATGCCTTGTCCTTCGACACCCAGAGGCATAATGCCCGCTTTACGGCAGTCATCAACAAGATTGTCTGCGACTGACATCAGATGGCGACTTGATGTACCAGTGCAGATAACCATGCAGTCTGTAATACTGGATTTTCCTCGAACATCTATAGAAACAATATCCTGTGCTTTGGAATCTTCAAGTTTATCAATAATAAATTGTTGTAGTTCTGTGCCTTGCAAAAGGATCACCTTAATTTCATCAAATTAGTTGTGTAACGTAGAATAATAGCATGTCCGTCTCTATAAACGTAAGCGGCTCAACGGCGAAATCCCATAATGATTTAACTATCAGCTATATAACTTATGTGAATCAATATAATTTTGTATTGATGTAGGCAGTAAATCATCACAGTTCAAACCTTGTTGATGGCGCTGACGTATATCTGTTGCTGAAATGTCTAATAACGGAGTTTCAGCCAGATAAATATAACCGTGTGATTTTTGGCTTAATGGGGCCGGAGTATCAACTTGGTGTTGCTCAAGCCACTTCTGCATTTTTGGGGTTGCCAGTTGTCTTGCATATCCTGGACGGGAACAGACCAATAGATGACAGATATCCAATAATTCTGTCCAGCGATGCCATGTATGGATAGATTGCAGAGAGTCTTGTCCTATGATGAATGCCAGTGGACATCGTTTCCCAACTTCTTCACGGAATGATTTCAATGTTTCGATGGTGTAAGAAGGTGTCTGACGTTGCAATTCTCGAGTATCAACTGTGAAGAGCGGGTTATCCTGTACCGCCAGATACACCATTTCCAACCGTTGTTGAGGAGAAGTTTCGGGTTGAGGACGATGCGGTGGGACATGATTAGGTAACAAAATAACCTGTTTAAGACCCACTTGTTTCGCTAATGCTTCCACCGGGAGCAAATGACCATAATGGATGGGATCAAAAGTGCCACCAAATAAAGCATGAATAATCGGTGAATTTAAGGATGAATTAGTGGTATGAAGCATTCAAAAAGCTCTCTGGTAATATTTTTCCGTGCGTTTTTCCGTGGGGGTTTCCGTATAGCAACAGCATAGAAAGTGTTTCCAGGTCAGCCCAAATCGATTGGCCATAATCCTGTTTGATGCACAGTTCCATCTGGGTTAACAAATGAATAGCCGAATGTAGATCTTGTAATGACAGCCGCTGTAATGCCGTTGTCAGAAGTGTTCGGCGGTTTTGCCACACTTTATGTTGATCAAACAGTGTCTTCAAAGGCGTCGTTTTTTCCTGACGCTTAAGCGCTAACAGCAGCATAAGTTCCCGCTGTATCGTGCGCAGTAAAATAATTGCTTCGGTATCTTCTTGTCGTAGTTGTTTCAGGATATGCCATGCCCGCTTGATCTTGCCTGCCAGCAGAGCATCAACCCAATGATAAGGAGTAAAATGTGCCGCATCATTGACTGCATCTTCGACACGATGAAGAGTTAGCCGATTATCCGGGTAGAGTAATGAGAGGCGTTCTAATGCTTGAGACAGTGCCAGCAGGTTGCCTTCGTAGCAATAGCACAATAATTGGTTTGCTTCATCTTCCAATGACAATCCCATACTTTTAGCGCGTTGTGCCACCCATTGGGGAAGACGATTTTGTTCTGGATTAAGGCAACTGACATAGACACCATGCTTTCCAATTGCTTTGAACCATGCGCTGTTTTCTTGTGCTTTGGTCAGTTTATGCCCACGCAGTATTAACAGAATATCTTCATGCAATAATTCAGAAAGTTTGGTCAGACGTTCGGCCATTGCCGTATTGGGGCCATTCTCAGGTAATAACAAAGTAATTGACTGACGGCTGGCGAAAAGGCTGAGTGACTGACATAGGCTGAAGATTTCATCCCATTCGGTATGGTTATCCAACGAGAACGAAAAATGTTCTACAAAGCCATGCTGTTCAGCCACTCTACGAATGTTGTCCTGACTTTCCTGTAGCAACAACGGTTCGTTGCCCCATAACAGGTAGCTGCTTCGCAGCCCTTCCTTGAGCTGCGAAAGAAGTTGTTCAGGATAGAGTCTGATCATTGTTTTTGCGTAGTTGCTGCTTGCTGTTTTTTAGCCGGTTTTAGCTGTTCTGCACTTTGAACTGTCAGCAGTTGGCGTATAAGCTGGCGGGCAGCTTGTTCACGCATTTCTTGCTGAACCAGTTCATTTTCTGCATCTTTTGCCAGAGCTTCCAATGGGTTATCGAAGAAAGCGCGATCAACCCTTGCCTGCAATGGATAGATACTGCCATTCGGCATCAGAACTTGTGCATCAACATTCAGTACTAGCTGACGTTCTGCTGCTTTACCATCCTGAAACACTGATACAGTGTCTTTGTTTTCACTTGAACCTAACAGTTTCAGGATCGGAACAGAGGTACTGGCCTGTTCAACAATTTTGACGTCATTCAGACGTAGTTGCTGGCGTACTGCTCGTGCCAATGGTCCGTATGGATCACTCGAACTTAATTGTAACGTCTGAAGTTCTTTTGGTACTTGTGTTGTGCCACGAAGGTGAAAACCGCAGCCAGCGGTGACCAGCACCGCTAACCCCAGCAACAACGTGAAAATACGATGCCGCATATTCTTTCCTATCACATTTACTGCCACACTTTTTATCACAAGAATGGCCTCCCATTATCAGCTAATATCAGCCAACGACCAGATTTAGCAATTTGCCCGGAACATAGATGACTTTACGAATACTCACGCCTTCAAGATATTTCGTTACGCTGTATTCTTGGGTTGCCATCTCCTGAACGTACTCTTTTGTCGCGTCTGCTGGTACAGTAACGCGGCCACGGACTTTGCCGTTAATCTGGATGATGACCAGTTTAGTATCATCAACCATTGCTTGTTCATCAGCCTGCGGCCATTCAGCAACATCAATGTCACTTTCATTACCGAGCGCTTTCCACATAACGAAACAAGCATGTGGAGTGATAGGTGAAAGCATACGCACAATTGCTGTCAGCGCTTCTTGCATCAGAGCACGATCCTGCTCTGTTTCCTGTGGTGCGCGGGTCAGTTTGTTCATTAGCTCCATGATAGCGGCAACTGCGGTATTGAATGCCTGACGGCGACCAATATCATCAGTAACTTTAGCTATCGTTTTGTGCAGATCACGACGCAAGTCTTTCTGCTCTGCTGTCAAGTTAGCAATATCCAACAGTTCAGGTTCGCCTTTGTCTGCGTTTTTATTAACGTGCTCATGAACCAGACGCCATACACGTTTCAGGAAGCGGTTAGCGCCTTCTACACCAGACTCTTGCCATTCCAGAGTCAGCTCTGGTGGTGCAGCGAACATCATAAACAAGCGAACGGTATCTGCGCCATATTTATCAACCATAAGTTGTGGATCGATACCGTTATTTTTGGATTTTGACATTTTGCTCATGCCAGTATAGATCAACTCATGACCCGCCTGATCCATTGCTTTTATGATACGGCCTTTTTCATCACGTTCAATAATTGCATCGGCCGGTGACACCCAAACTTTTTCACCGTTGCTACCGGTGTAATAGAAAGCATCGGCCAGAACCATGCCTTGACACAACAGACGTTTTGCTGGTTCATCAGAATTAACCAGGCCCGCGTCCCGCATCAATTTGTGGAAGAAACGGAAATACATCAGGTGCATGATAGCGTGTTCAATACCACCGATATATTGATCCACTGGCAGCCAATAGTTAGCGGCAGCAGCATCAAGCATACCTTTGTCGTAATCCGGGCAGGTATAGCGTGCGTAATACCATGATGATTCCATAAAGGTATCGAAGGTATCGGTTTCACGCAGAGCCGGTTGGCCGTTGATAGTGGTTTTTGCCCACTCAGGGTCAGCTTTGATTGGGCTGGTAATGCCATCCATCACAACATCTTCTGGCAGGATCACTGGCAGTTGATCTTCAGGAACAGGTACAACAGTACCATCTTCCAGTGTTGCCATTGGAATTGGTGCCCCCCAGTAACGCTGACGAGAAACACCCCAGTCACGCAGACGATAGTTAACTTTGCGTTTGCCAACTCCCATCTCAACCAGCTTATCTGCGATGGCATTGAAGCCTTCTTCGTGGCTCAGGCCACTGAACTCACCGGAATTAACCAGAGCATTTTTATCGGTGACAGCCGCTTCCTGAACCGTTGGTACGTTACCATCGTTATCCAGAATAACCACTTTCATTGGCAGATTATATTTAGTGGCAAACTCCCAATCGCGTTGGTCATGGGCTGGAACTGCCATGACAGCACCTGTGCCGTATTCCATCAGTACGAAGTTAGCAACCCAGATAGCGATTCGTTCATTGGTTAATGGGTGGATGACGGACATACCGGTTGACATGCCTTTTTTCTCCATAGTTGCCATGTCTGCTTCGGCAACTTTGGTATTACGGCATTCATTGATGAATTCAGCCAGCTTCGGATTATTTTCCGCAGCTTGTTTTGCCAGGGGATGACCTGCGGCTACGGCAACATAGGTCGTTCCCATAAAGGTATCTGGGCGGGTAGTATAAACGGTCAGTTTTTCTTGGCTATCAGCGACATCAAAGGTGATTTCGATACCTTCAGAACGACCGATCCAGTTACGCTGCATGACCTTAACCTGTTCAGGCCAGTCTTCCAGCTTATCCAGATCATTTAACAGTTCTTCTGCATAATCGGTGATTTTAATAAACCACTGTGGGATTTCTTTGCGTTCTACCTGGCTGTCACAACGCCAGCAGCAGCCATCAATAACTTGTTCATTTGCCAGAACTGTCAGGTCATTTGGGCACCAGTTAACAGCAGAGGTTTTTTTGTAAACCAGTCCTTTTTCATACAACTTAGTAAAGAACCACTGCTCCCAGCGATAATATTCTGGTGTACAGGTTGTGACTTCACGATCCCAATCATAACCGAATCCTAGCATTTTCAGCTGACCTTTCATGTATTCGATGTTGGAATAAGTCCACGGAGCAGGGGCAGTTTTGTTCTTAACCGCAGCGCCTTCTGCTGGCAGGCCAAAGGCATCCCAACCGATAGGTTGTAGTACATTTTTGCCAAGCATACGCTGATAACGGGAGATCACATCACCAATAGTGTAATTACGAACATGGCCCATATGTAGTCGGCCAGAAGGATAAGGTAGCATAGACAGGCAATAGTATTTTTCTTTGCTGCTGTCTTCGGTCACTTTAAAAGTTTGCTTCTCTTGCCAATGAAGCTGGACTTGTTGCTCTATGTCTTCTGGACGATATTGTTCTTGCATGGCACCGATAATCCTATGGTGAGTAATAAAGCTACGCTTTTAGCGAGCGTGTTTGTTTATGAAATTTAGGATGACATAGCATAGCGGATAGGAATTGGGGCAACAACACTTGTTATAGGAAGAACACGGAAAATTACTGAATTTAGTCATGGTTTAAAGTCGGCGGTAACGTATTATCCGCCGACAGAGGTAAATTAGTGCAGGATCTTCGCCAGAAAATCGCGGGCACGTTCTGATTTAGGGTTGGCGAAGAACTCTTCTTTCTTGCTGTCTTCGACAATAGTGCCTTCATCCATAAAGATAACGCGATGGGCAACTTTTTTGGCAAATCCCATTTCGTGAGTAACAACCATCATGGTCATCCCTTCGTTAGCCAGTTCAACCATAACATCCAGGACTTCATTGATCATTTCTGGATCAAGGGCGGAAGTTGGTTCGTCAAACAGCATGGCGATGGGATCCATGCAAAGCGCACGGGCAATGGCGACACGCTGTTGCTGTCCACCGGAAAGTTGAGCAGGAAATTTATTGGTGTGATTTGCCAATCCAACACGCTCTAATAGCTTTAAGCCTTTTTCAGCCGCAGCTTGTTTATCACGTTTTAAAACCTTGACCTGAGCCAGTGTCAGATTGTCTATGATAGACAGATGGGGAAACAGTTCAAAATGTTGAAACACCATGCCAACTTTGGCGCGTAGTTGAGCCAGATTTGTGCCTTTATCATTTACTTTTGTTCCGTTTACCCAAATTTCACCTTGCTGGACAGCTTCAAGGCCATTGACTGTTTTTATCAGCGTGGATTTACCGGAACCAGAAGGCCCACAGACTACCACGACTTCGCCTTTTTTGACTTCAGTTGAGCAGTCATTCAGAACCTGAAATTGGCCATACCACTTGGATACATTTTTCAGGGAAATCATTAAATAATCCTTTTCTTCAAATAGTTAACCAGCATGGAAGCGGAAAAACTAATCACAAAATAAATAAAACCGGCAAACAGAACCATTTCAATCTGTGTGCCATCACGCTCACCGATATTGGCTGTTGTACGGAAAAAATCGGCCAGACTCAATACATATACTAGAGAGGTATCCTGAAATAATACAATGCCTTGTGTTAGCAGTAATGGGATCATCGCACGGAATGCCTGTGGCAAGATGACCAGACGCATGCTTTGCATATGCGTCATTCCCAGTGCTAATGATGCAGATGACTGACCACGGGAAATACTCAGAATACCAGCCCGAATAATTTCGGAATAATAGGCTGCTTCAAAGAGCGAGAACGCTACCATTGCAGAGATTAAACGGATATCAGTTTTTGGTGATATGCCTAGAACGTTTTGGACTAAGTTAGGCACAATTAAATAAAACCATAACAATACCATTACTAGTGGCACAGAGCGGAAAAGGTTGACATATAAGGTGGCAAACCAGCTCAGTACTTTAATGGAAGAAAGCCGCATAACTGCCAGAGCCGTTCCCCAGGCAATACCGATGATAATGGCTATTATGGTAATTTCAGCAGTGATGATTAACCCGTCTAACAACAGGGGAAGGCTAGGGATAATGGAACTCCAGTCAAATTGATACATTCTTATCGTCCCCCCATGTTGCCCGGCAAGCGTACTTTTTTCTCAAGCATACTCATTGCAAACATGATAACGAGATTGATACCAACATATGCCAGAGTGATTGCTGTAAATGTTTCATACGCATGCGCTGAATAATCCAGCAATTTTCCTGCTTGTGCTGCCATATCTACCAAACCGATGGTTGAGGCAATCGCGGAATTTTTCACCAGATTAAGCATTTCTGATGTCATTGGTGGCGTAATGACACGATAGGCATTAGGTAGCAGGACATAACGGTAGGTTTGTGGCAGGGTCAAACCCATTGCCAGCCCTGCGGCTTTTTGTCCTCGCGGCAACGATTGAATGGCGGCACGAACCTGTTCGCATACACGGGCCGCAGTGAATAGCCCCAGACAAATTACCGAGGAAAGGAAAAATTGGATATTGGGATCCAAATCCATCTTGAACCAATTACTCAGGTCTTTAGGCAGGAATTCTGGTACAACCAGATACCATACAAAAAACTGGACGATAAGAGGAATGTTACGGAACAGTTCAACGTAACAGGTTCCTAACCCTGCCAGTAATTTATTCGGAACAGTACGAAGAATGCCGAAAAACGAGCCGACAATAAACGCAATAATCCAGGCGCAGATAGAAAGAGCAATTGTCACCTGCAATCCAGAAATGATCCACCCAAGATAGGTGGTATTACCAAAAGGGGCTTCTTGCAGAAAGATGCCCCAATTCCAATCAACTGACATACACATGCTCCCTGAAGCATAAAAAAATGAGGTAGGGAACGACTACCTCATACCCGTCGTGCCAATAAAATCGGGATCTCCGGTTTATTAATTTAGAGACTTATCATTTGGTGATTTAAACAAAGCTTTCATTTCGTCTGGCAGAGTGAAGTTCAGGTTCAAATTCTTAGGTGGGATTGGCGCTCTGAACCAGCGATCAAACATTTTTTCTGCCCGGCCAGAAGTTTGTATTTCTGCAACAGTGTCATCCAGTAACTTTTTGAATTGAGGATCGTCTTTGCGCATCATACAACCGTAAGCTTCTTTGGATTGGGGTTCACCGACGATAATCCATTGATCAGGTTTTTTCGCTTTTGCACGTTCGCCTGCCAGTAGTGCATCATCAACCATGAAGGCAACAGCGCGGCCTGATTCCAGCGTACGGAATGAATCGCCATGATCTTTTGCACTAATAATGCGCATTTTCATTTTCTTTTCGTCATTGAGTTTATTCAGCAATATTTCAGAAGTTGTGCCTGCACTCACAACGACATTTTTTCCAGTCAGATCGTCAAATCCTTTGATCCCTGAATCCTTATTAGTCAGCAGGCGGGTGTTGACGATAAAGATGGTATTGGAGAACGCAGCTTGTTTTTGGCGCTCAGGGGTGTTAGTGGTTGAACCACATTCAAAATCAAAAGTACCGTTTTGTAGCAATGGAATACGGTTTTGAGAAGTGACAGGGATCAGCTTAACTTGCAGGTTGGGCACATTAATTTTTTTCTTAATTGCCTCCACAATTAAATTGGAATAGTCCTGGGCGTAACCGACAACATTCTGTTTACCATCATAGTAAGCAAATGGAACAGAAGATTCTCTGTGTCCGACAGCAACAACACCACTGTCTTTGATTTTTTTTAATGTTCCAGTCAATTCCTCAGCATGGGCAGCCCCTACTGCGCTAAGCAACATCATGGTTAAAATCAACTTACGCATACATAGCTCCTTCATTTGGTTGTTTTGCGCAACTTATTTTGTACAGTTTGTTGTGTACGATGAGTTTTCTACAAACTGCTTTGCGCAAAGTTGGGTTTGCTTGCACATATTGGTGTTTCTGTTTTTGTAGAAACGATTTTTTGAATTATTTTGTGTATGGGTTGTAAAAAAATAATTCATAATGTTACTTTTTTTAAACCATATGTTTTCATTTCGCGAGCTACTTCGCACTAAAAATAAACAATTTTATTTAAGTGTGATTTTGAGGTGAAGAATTTTTAATCTTGTTCACAGTTTCTATTTTTTAGGATCAACTATTTTATTGGGTATTATTTAATTTTATCTTTTATGAAAGCATTTATGTTTTGATATTAAATATGACGGGTAATATTTATTGAGGTTATCAAGGTGAGAAAGTAAAAAAATATAAGCCCAGTTAATAAATTAAATTTCTGGACTTATATTGGGTATTTTCTGGAATATCGCTAAATGATTAGCTAGATTTGGCGACGGTTGCTTATCAAACCGAATAAAATAAACAATACGGTTATTCCCCAGACTGGCCAATTACCGAATCGGAAATAAGGTGTAATACCACTGGCTGGTGTGACTTTAGTTGCCAAAACTTGACGAGTAAATTGTGGAATTTCGGCTTGTATTGAACCATCGGGTTTGATTACCGCTGTAATCCCGTTATTTGTCCCTCTTAACAGAGCACGGCCCAGTTCAAGGGAACGCATACGCGCCATTTGGAAATGTTGCCACGGCCCAATAGAACGTCCAAACCAGGCATCATTGGAAACGGTCAACAGAAATTCTGTATTGGGTTTGAAGTTATCACGGACCTGCTCGCCCAAAATAATTTCATAGCAGATTGCTGCGGTAATTTCGTGTCCCGCAACAGAAAGCTGAGGTTGGATATAATTTCCCTGGCTGAAAGAGGACATTGGCAGGTTAAAAAAGGGAGCCAATGGGCGCAGTAATGATGCCAGAGGAACAAACTCACCAAAGGGAACAAGGTGATGTTTGTCATAGCGGCTAATCGCTGGATATTGATAAGGAGTATTTTCTCCTAATACAATGATACTGTTATAGAATTTGTACCCATCCAGTGTGGGACGCGCATCGGGAATACCTGTAATCAGACTGGTGTTATGTTGTCTGAGCAGAGTATCCAGCTTGGTCAGAAAATTATTCTGATTATGTTCGTAATCAGGTATAGCCGCTTCTGGCCAGATAATAATAGGGACTTTGCCGATAAAAGGCCGACTATGATCCAGATAAATATCCAAGGTTTTCCCCAATACAGCGGGATCCCATTTTATTTCCTGAGGAATATTGCCTTGTATCAGTGCTACATCGGTTGATTTTTCCGGCATCAGGGTATACCACTGATAATGTCTCATTGGCCACGGCAGCAGTAATAAGATAATAGCAGCGATGGCAGATGAGCGTTTTTTATGAACGGCAGCAAAAACTAACAAGCCACTGCTTATCATTAGCAGGAAAGTGATACCTTCTACTCCGAAGATCGGGGCAACTGCTTTCAAGGGCCCATCAATCTGGCTATAGCCAAATTGTAGCCACGGAAACCCCGTTAATACCCAACTACGCAAAAATTCAGTGCATTGCCATAATGCAGGGCTGGCGATGATTAATCTCATCCCATTTGAGGTCGGGAAAAAGCGGTTAAGCAGACCGGCAAACAGGGCGGGATAAAGAGCAAGATAAGCAGAAAGCAGGATCACTAAAAAGATATTAATGGTGGTTGGCATACCTCCGAAATTTGCGATACTGACATAAACCCAGTTTATGCCACTACCAAACAAGCCAAGGCCCCAGCAGAAGCCAATAAAGAACGCTTGTCGGGTAGTCCGGTTAAGTGTCAGTATTTGCAGACCACAGAGAGAAACAAGGGCTGCGGGCCAGAAGTCAAAAGGTGAAAAAGCCAGTGTTCCACTGGCTCCGAAGAAAAGTGCCAGCAAAGCACGCAGCCGCTGGCAACTCATTAATGAGGCTTTGTTCATCCAGATCCTATTAATCTTTATCAAGGCTAGGAACTTCAGCATCATTCGGTATTTTGACATGAACCTGAATGATTTTCCGGCTATCTGCCATTGCTACTTTGAAGTGATAGCCATTGATATTGATGGATTCTCCACGGGAAGGCAGATGTCCAAAGGCCTGCATAACCAACCCGCCAATGGTATCAACTTCTTCGTCGCTGAAATTAGTACCGAAAACATCGTTAAAGTCTGCGATTTGAGTCAATGCTCGCACTGAATAAGTATGGCGACTCAAGGCACGAATATCGTTATCTTCATCATCATCGTATTCGTCCTCAATTTCCCCCACAATTAATTCAAGTATATCCTCAATCGTGACAAGGCCGGAAACACCGCCGAATTCATCGATAACAATTGCCATATGATAGCGTTGAGAACGGAATTCTTTCAGCAGTCGGTCAACCCGCTTACTTTCCGGCACCACGACAGCCTGACGCAACACTTTATCAATGCTGAAAGGTTCTGCATTCGTACGCATAAATGGCAGAAGATCTTTTGCCATCAAGATGCCTTCAATATTATCTTTATCTTCACTGATCACAGGGAAGCGAGAGTGGGCTGAATCGATAATCACATCCAGACATTCGTCCAGAGATTGATTTCGTTTTAAGGTAACGATTTGTGAGCGTGGGATCATAATGTCACGCACGCGTTGGTCAGCAATATCCATTACCCCTTCGAGCATCTCTCGGGTATCAGGGTCAATCAGATCGTTCTGTTCAGAATCACGGATCAGTTCAACCAAATCGTTACGGTTTTTCGGCTCACCGTGAAAAATCTGATTAAGAAGTGCAAAAAAGCCTTTCTTAGGACTAGGGCTATCGTTACTAGAAGGATGGTCGTCGCTCATGGCGTTTTAATTAAAATTCCTCATTAATTAAAGTTAGATACCTGTCGTCTTTCAGGTAGCAGCTTTGTTGGCTGCATCCTGAAATCTATAGGTACGGATCGTAATGTTTAACATAAAAATGTTCTTAGGGGTTATTCTTTTTCCGCAAGATAAGGATCAGGATAACCCATTTTTTTTAGGATTTCTGTTTCCAGAGATTCCATTTCTTCCGCTTCTTCATCTTCAATATGGTCATATCCAAGTAGATGGAGACAGCCGTGAACTACCATGTGTGCCCAGTGCTCTTCAACAGTTTTTTGTTGTTCTTTCGCTTCTTTCTCAACAACCTGACGGCATATAATCAAATCGCCGAGTAAGGGCAGTTCCACTTCGGGCGGAGCTTCAAATGGGAAGGATAACACATTGGTTGGTTTGTCTTTCCCGCGATAAGTGAGGTTTAATTCGTGGCTTTCTGCCTCATCAACCACACGGATTGTCACTTCACTTTCAGCCTGAAATTGCGGCAAAACGCTTTCCAGCCAACGTTGGAAAAGGACTTCCTCAGGAAGTCCTGTTGGGATTTCACACGCGATTTGTAAATCTAATATAACTGAACTCATTGCGCTTCCTGTCTGCGTTTTTCGTTAAGCGCTTGTCTGCGTTTTTGCTCTGTAGCTTCCCATGCTTCATAGGCGATAACGACTTTGGCAACTACAGGGTGGCGAACCACATCTTCGCTATGGAGGAAATTAAAACTCAGCTCGTTAACTTCCGACAAGACTTCCATTGCATGGCTCAAACCAGATTTCTGGCCTCTTGGCAGGTCGATCTGGGTTACGTCACCAGTAATCACCGCCTTAGAGTTAAAACCAATACGAGTCAGGAACATTTTCATCTGTTCGATGGTAGTGTTCTGACTCTCATCAAGAATAATAAAAGCATCATTGAGTGTTCGTCCACGCATATAAGCCAATGGAGCGACTTCAATAACATTTCTTTCGATCAGCTTCTCAACTTTTTCAAAACCCAACATCTCAAACAGGGCATCGTAAAGTGGACGTAAGTAAGGATCAACTTTTTGGCTCAGATCACCCGGTAAGAATCCCAGTTTTTCTCCGGCTTCAACCGCAGGACGGGTAAGAAGTATCCGGCGAATTTCTTGCCGCTCTAGTGCATCAACTGCTGCGGCAACGGCCAGATAGGTTTTACCTGTTCCTGCTGGCCCGATCCCAAATGTAATATCATGGTCAAGGATATTAGCAATATACTGTGCCTGATTAGGAGTACGGGGTTTTACAACACCCCGTTTGGTTTTGATATTCACGGCATTGCCGTAGGCAGGTACGCTTTCTGCTGACTGTTCCAGTACGCGACTTTCTGTGATTGCCAGATGGATCTGTTCAGGTTCAAGATCCGGTATCACGCCACGTACAGGTGCGGTTTCGACATAAAGGTGGCGTAATATGCTTGTTACTGCACTGACACACAGTGGCTTGCCCACCAATTTGAAACGATTGTCGCGGCGGTTGATCTCGACTCCCAGGCGACGTTCAAGTTGTTTCAGATTGTCATCAAGTGGGCCACACAGGCTCATTAGTCGCTGATTGTCTGCGGGTTCCAGAAAAATCTCTTGTGTTGCTACTTGTGGGTTTATCTGTGTCACTGATTATCTCTATATTAGGGCCTGTCAAGACTGGCCTATTTGTTAAAGTTGACCTATTTTTTAGGGCTGATAAATGCCAACGCCGATTTCGTCTTCTTTACGGGTACGGGCAATCACTGACGCAGGCGATTCATGGATACGTAAATCCATTTCATCTTCGGTACAGATCACCTTACCACGCAGGGAGTTGGCATAAACATCAACAATTTCGACATCAACAAATTTACCAATCATATCAGGTGTACCTTCGAAGTTAACCACGCGATTGTTCTCAGTACGGCCAGAAAGCTCCATGATATTTTTGCGGGATGGGCCTTCAACCAAAATACGCTGTGTGCTGCCAAGCATGGCGCGGCTATAGCTCATAGCTTGTTGGTTAATACGCTGCTGGAGCAGGTACAGGCGTTGTTTCTTCTCTTCTTCACTCACATCGTCTGGCAAATCAGCCGCAGGCGTTCCCGGACGTGCTGAATATATGAAGCTGAAACTCATGTCGAAATTAACTTCGGCAATCAATTTCATCGTTTTTTCAAAGTCGTCTTGTGTTTCGCCTGGGAAACCGATGATAAAGTCAGAACTGATGAGAATGTCAGGGCGTGCTTTACGCAAACGGCGAATAATGCCTTTGTATTCCAGCGCGGTGTGGGCGCGTTTCATCAGGGTCAGAATACGATCAGAACCACTCTGGACGGGCAAATGCAGGAAGCTAACTAATTCCGGTGTATCTTCATAAACGGCGATAATATCATCAGTAAATTCGATTGGATGGCTGGTGGTGAAGCGTATACGGTCGATACCATCAATAGCCGCAACCAGACGCAGTAATTCTGCAAATGTGCAGATATCCCCATCAAACGTTGCTCCACGGTAAGCATTAACATTCTGGCCGAGCAAGTTAACTTCACGCACGCCCTGGGCCGCAAGTTGGGCAATTTCAAATAGGATATCATCGCAAGGACGACTGACTTCTTCCCCGCGGGTGTAAGGAACCACGCAGAATGTGCAGTACTTATTACAGCCTTCCATGATAGAAACGAATGCAGTCGGACCTTCAGCTCGTGGTTCTGGCAAACGGTCGAACTTCTCGATTTCAGGGAAACTGATATCAACAACAGGGCTGCGAGTGCCTTTTACATGATTAATCATTTCTGGCAGACGGTGCAGTGTTTGTGGTCCGAAGATAATATCAACACTAGGTGCACGCTGGCGGATATAATCTCCTTCCTGAGAAGCAACGCAACCACCGACTCCAATAATGACTTCAGGGTTTTTATCTTTCAGCCCCTTCCAGCGTCCGAGTTGGTGGAAGACTTTTTCTTGTGCTTTTTCACGAATTGAACATGTGTTCAGGAGTAAGATATCTGCTTCTTCGGCGACATCGGTTAACTGATAACCGTGAGTGGTTTCCAGCAGGTCGGCCATCTTGGATGAATCGTATTCGTTCATCTGACAGCCCCAGGTTTTGATATACAGTTTTTTTATCGTCGACATTTTGTGTATCCGGTGTTTTCAGTGAAATAATGCATCAACACTGAAAAGCGTAGTGTATTAAACCTGCGTATTGAATACAGTGTATTTAGCATCATAATGTTGCTGGCTATTGTAGTCATTTGAGACACCAGTGACCAGACTGTAACACCGGATATTCACAGCCGGAAAGGGAAAATTCCGGTACACTTTTAATCAAGAGGTTAATAATGTGATGAATATGAATAATCCAAAACAAAAATTCGATATTGTTGTCGTTGGTGCAGGTATGATTGGTGCAGCAACGGCATTGGGGTTAGCACAAGAAGGCTGGCGTGTTGCATTATTGGAACACCAGGCACCACAACCGTACCATGCAGCTCATGAACCGGATATTCGTGTCTCTTCGGTTAGCTGCGCTTCTGTGAATTTATTGAAACAGCTAGGGGCATGGAAAAATGTCTTACAGATGCGTAGTGCACCTTATCGGACTCTGGAAACTTGGGAACAGAATGACTCCAACGTGATTTTCGATGCAGAAAGTCTTGGTTTACCGGAATTGGGGTACATGGTAGAAAACCGTGTTTTGCAGCTAGGATTGTGGCAGGAATTTGAACAGCATCCCAACCTCTCGCTTCTCTGTCCAACTGCATTGAAATCGATGCATCGGCAATATGATCATAAAACATGGCGGGTTGAATTGACTGATGGTACAGAATTAAACACACGTTTAATTATTGGTGCTGATGGTGCCCGCTCGCAGGTTCGGCAATTGGCTGGTATCGGTAGCAGAGGATGGCAATATCGTCAGTCGTGTATGCTGATTACAGTCAAAACTGAACGGCCTCAGCAAGATATAACATGGCAGCAATTTTTTCCTTCCGGCCCTAGAGCCTTCCTGCCATTGTTTGAACAATGGGCTTCATTAGTGTGGTATGACTCTCCCGCTCGTATTCGCCAGTTGCAGGCGATGTCAATGACACAACTTGAACGGGAAATATTTCAGGCATTTCCAGCCCGTTTAGGCAAAGTAACGCCGGTTGCCACAGGGTCGTTTCCTTTGATGCGCCATCATGCCAACGATTATGTACGCGAAGGTTTGGTTTTACTGGGAGATGCCGCTCATACTATTAACCCATTGGCGGGGCAGGGGGTTAATTTGGGCTATCGGGATGTTGATACTTTGCTTAATGTATTGATCAATGCTAAGGACTTGCATGAAAAGTGGGAGTCTTTGGCAGTTCTGAAACGCTATCAATGTCGCAGGATGCCGGATAATTTGGTCATGCAGGCGGGAATGGATCTCTTTCATACGGTATTCAGTCATGATTTGCCGGGATTGAAAACCATGCGTAATCTGGCATTGATGGCAGCACAACGTTCAGGTGCGATGAAAAAACTGGCGCTAAAATATGCGTTGGGCGTGTGATTGTTGTTTCTTGATCGAATATTTTTGGATTAAGTAGTGGTGCTATCGCTTTCAGTGCGCCTTGATAATGTTGTTCAGCACTGGGCGTTTTTCCCAAAACGCTTTCAGTGATGCAACGGATATTATTTTCATAATCTTCGTGGTAGTCCCGAAATGGGACTTCGGCAAGTATTTATTGTTTAATCTATGACCTGCCATATTTTAATAACATGTATTAAGTGTTGTTTGATGAAGATATAGGGGAAATTTAGTGGCAGAAAAATAAAAAAACCACCTATCGGTGGTGGTCAATTCAGTTAACACTTTGAAAAATCTGGCTGGGGTACCAGGATTCGAACCTGGGAATGCCGGAATCAGAATCCGGTGCCTTACCGCTTGGCGATACCCCAACTGAATTTTAAATGGTGGCTACGACGGGAATCGAACCTGTGACCCCAGCATTATGAGTGCTGTGCTCTAACCAGCTGAGCTACGTAGCCATTTACGTTAACCGTAAATTTTATGAAAACATTCAGGAATATGGCTGGGGTACCTGGA
>NZ_JBFPEZ010000103.1:0-4238 GCF_040838225.1 Xenorhabdus sp. SGI246 | reverse complement strand
TCAACCCAATACGCCTCAGAGACTTGTTGATGATCAAGGTGATATTGCTGAGTCGCCAGATAGGCCTTATCCACCTCTATCCGGGGTGTTTGCCCCCGTATCAGTTGGTTGTAATAGTCATGCACAGCCTGCAATAAAATTGGGTTACTCCAGCCATCGGCAATACAGTGATGTTGGGTAATTATTACCGTCACCAGTTGGTCATGCTGCCTGATAATGGTGAAACGAATTAACCCCGGCTGGTTTAAATCAAACGGCTGTGTCCGGTCATGCTGCTGAATGGCATCAATCGCTGCATCCCGCTCTTCTGCGGGTAATCGGCTGAGATCCTGAACAGTAAAATTGTCCGTACCGATACTCGCACCGGTGGTCACCACCTGCAAGACTTCCTCTTCCCAGTCAAAGGCGGTGCGCAGAATAGGAAAACGCAATGAGGACAGTAACCAGGCCTGCTGGTAGATGGCAACATCCAAACTTGTATGATAATCCAGCAATAACTGTACCCGGTAGGCGTCATCCTGTGGCTGAGTCAGATAATGATAAATAAATCCCTGCTGTAGACTGGTGGCAGGATACAGTGCCTCAACCCGGTATTTTTGTTGAAAATGGAGTAAACGTTCTATCGAAACGCCTTTAATACCGTAATCACTGAGGGTCTTCATGCCCCCCGCTTGTGCTTGTTGCTGAGCGGTTTTAATCACCGTTATCAGCGCCTGTTCAAATGCAGTAATAAACGCTTGTGTCTGGCGTTGTGGTAAACCCGATATCACACTGAATTGCAGTTGCCCGCTCTGAACCATGCCATTAATATTCAGCAACAGATCACTACCATTCCGACTGCCGACCATAACACCACAATCATCGTTGGTGAGTGACCAGTCCTGTTCACCCGCCTCTGCCCCTAACTGACCGAGGTAATTGAAACTGATCACAGGTAAATTACCCGCTAAATACCCGGCCTGATGCAGGGCACCGTAACCTAGCCCTTTATTTGGCACCGTCCTGAGCATCTCTTTGGTGTGGATAATCGTTTTGGTGATATCGGCTTGCATTGCCAGCCGGACAGGATACAGGGTTGTAAACCAGCCTACAGTTTCAGAGATATCCAATGTGTTATCAATATGTTCCCGCCCGTGACCTTCCAGCAGAATAAAATTGACTGGCCGTGAGAAACACGTCCGCAAAGCCAGCGTAAGGGCACTCAACAGTAAGTCATTAATTTCGGTGTGATAACCAGCATTGGCCTCACGCAACAAGGTCTCGGTCAGTGCCTCAGAGATAGCCACTTCGTGTTGGCTGAGCTCCACGGCTACAGGATAAGCGCCGCTCTCCGCCATGACCTGTTGCCAGTAGGGTATTTCATCCTGATGGCATTCGGCATAGCGATGCACGGCGCTGACCCACTGCCGGTAACTGCTGGTTTTTGCCGGCAAGGTATCAATCTGTTGCGTGTCTTTCTGAAGCAATAAACGCATATCTTCTGCAATGATGCGCCAGGACACAGCATCAATGATCAGATGGTGAAACGCGAAGAATAAGCGGGCACTCCCGTCTGCATATCCGGTCAGATGCGCCGCCTGCCACAGAGGCCCGTTACAATAATCAAAGCGGCTCTGCCATTCGGTCAGTTGCTGGCGTAATGCCGTTTCATCCCATTGACTGACATCACAGTGAGGCAATGTTGATAACCATGAAGGTATGTCGGCCTGATAACATTGGCGATAACCCGCTGCCGTTTCCACAAAGTGGGCACGCAGCATATCGTGTCGTTCAGCCAGTTGATTCAACGCTTTTTTGATGTCGCTATGCTTGATCGTAGCGGGCAGGCGGATCATAAAGGCCTGGTTCCAGTGGTGTGGCTGTGCTAACTGGCGGTTGAAGAAATCCTGCTGGACAGGCAATAAGCCAAATTCTCCGTTTAACCAACCCTGTTCGGCCACCACGATGACTGCTTGTTGTTCTTGTGTCAGTATCTGTGCCAAACGTGCTACCGTTGGTGCTTCAAAAATCGATTTGACCTGCACGGTAAAACCCGCTTTCCGCAATCGGGAAACTAACCTGATACTGACAATCGAATCACCGCCGATACGGAAGAAATTATCTTCAATGCCCACCTGCGCCAGTCCCAATACCTCCTGCCAGATAGTACAAAGCTGAGTTTCCAGTGCATTGCGCGGTGCGATGTAACCATCCCGGCTACCCCAGTTTGGTTCCGGTAATGCCCGGCGATCTAACTTACCATTCAGGGTCAACGGCACTGACTCAATACGGGTAAAACTGGCCGGCACCATATACTCCGGCAGGCGACCAGAGAGATGCTCAATCAGAACGTCATCAGAGACACTCCCCTCACTCACCAGATAGGCCGCCAGAACTTTGTGATCCTCCTGATCCCAATCAATCACTACCGCCTGTTTTACCTGGGGATGTGCAACCAATGCGCTTTCAATTTCCCCTAATTCAATGCGGTAACCCCGGATTTTGACCTGATAATCATTGCGTCCCAGATAGTCCAGCTTGCCATCCAGCCGCCAGCGCACCAGATCCCCGGTTTTATACAGCCGGATATAACCCCGTGCCTTGTCTTCGTCCGTGGCAAACGGGTTGACCACAAAGCGCTCAGCCGTCAGTTCAGGCTGGTTTAAATACCCGCGTGCCACCCCGGCACCTCCGACATACAGTTCTCCCGGCGCACCAATCGGGGACAGATTGCCCTGTTCATCCAGCACATACAAACGGGTGTTATCAATTCCCCGGCCAATAGACAAATCATCACCCTGCAATAAATTCTGGCTGGCACACACAGTAAATTCCGTCGGGCCATACTGGTTAAACAATGTGATATGCGGCGGGATAGACAGGGCATTGAGAGTTTCTCCACCGGTATGGATCACCTGCAAGGTTGAGCGGAATAACTCGGCAGAAAAATGATTCATCAAGGCGGTAGGAATAAAGGCTTTGGTGATCTTATGCTGATTGAT
The DNA here is from genome assembly GCF_040838225.1 of Xenorhabdus sp. SGI246. Lineage (NCBI taxonomy): Bacteria > Pseudomonadati > Pseudomonadota > Gammaproteobacteria > Enterobacterales > Morganellaceae > Xenorhabdus > Xenorhabdus sp. SGI246. The sequence goes on along the minus strand of NZ_JBFPEZ010000103.1, from coordinate 1,257 downwards.
AAAAGCCAACAGTTGTTCACTGTCTCCGGTTACCGCGGCGGGAGCAATATACAAAGTGGCACCAGACATCAGCACCGGGAACACTTCAAAGACAGAAGCATCAAACACATAATTGGAGAAAAACAGCGCCTTCACCTGTGGTGCCAGCAAATGTGTTCTGGCAATAAACTGTGTCAGATTCAGGACACTGCTATGTTCCACCATCACCCCTTTTGGCTGACCAGTGGTGCCTGACGTGTAGATAATATAAGCCAGATCGGTCGGCTGGTTGATTAAGGCCGGATTTTCTGCTGGCTGCCCCCCAGTCACGGCCCGATCATCTGCCGCTATCAGAGCGGGCTGTTCCTCCAACAAGTGCGTGTATTCTGACAATGTGACCAGATACTGTTGCTGAGTCACTATGCAGGGTAAGCGGGTGTCTTCTAAAATAAACTGAACCCGCTCGGCGGGATATTGCGGAGAGACAGGCACATAAGCGCCACCCGCTTTCAGTACCGCCAGCATACTGATCACCATTTCCAGACTGCGATCCAGATATAAGGCTACGGGGGTATCAACTGGCATCGGCATATGGTATTGCTGCTGATAATGTTGGCGAATCGCAAAGGCCAACTGGTTTGCCCGTTCGTTAAGCTGACGGTAAGTCAGGGTTTCTCCCTCGAATACCAGCGCAATGTTATCCGGTGTCGCGACAACCTGTGCTTCAAACTGCTGTTGGAGTGTGCGATCTTGCGGATACGGGACATCTGTCTGGTTCCAGCTATACAGCAAGGTATGACGTTCTGAATCACTGAGGAACATCACCGATGAGATGGGCTGGTGAGGTTCACACGCTACCGTGGATAAAATACACTTAATCTGACGAAGCAAACGCTGTGCCTGTTCATCCGTCAGCCAGTCTTTACCGTAACTGAGTTTCACTATCAGGTTATCACCGTGTTCATAGGCCATCAGTAACACCGGATAATCTGTTTTTTCAATCGCTTTGCGGAATGTCAGCGTTTTCTCAATTCCATCTCTGGCTCCACTCACCACAGGTGCCGGATAGTTTTCAAAAATCAGCAGGCTGTGGAATAAACGTGTTCCATCTGGTTGCAGGCTGGCGAGTGACACCGCACTGTGGCTGTTGAGCGCGGCAATGTCATTCTGTATTGCCTGTAAAACGTCGGCTACTGTCTGTGTGTTTTCCCACTGCACCATCAATGGCAACGTATTGATATACAGACCAACACTGGCTTCAATACCCTCGACCGGCAC
>NZ_JBFPEZ010000102.1:0-9682 GCF_040838225.1 Xenorhabdus sp. SGI246 | reverse complement strand
CATTTTTACTAACTCCTTGAGTGATCAGATAGCGGGCAAGTTGGTTTGAACGTAAGTCCAGCTCTTGATAACTAACATTTTCTTCACCAATGCAAGCTAGCATTTGTGGTTTAGCGATAACTTGCTCGGAAAATATGGTTATCAAATCCTTTGATGGATCAAATTCAATTTCAGTATTTCTATTGCATGTTTTATTATGCACATTTTCTGTATCGACAGTAAAATCAAAATTTGAAAAGCTCATGTTACCTTCCTTCAAAATTCACTTAGTAATATCTTTAATTTTATCGTTTTTATAAGCTACTATTACTTTTTCCACAGCAGGTGGAATTTCATGTAATTCCGCCTGTACAAAACCAGCTTCAAAAGAAATATTTTTAAGTTCTTTTTCGTTATAAACTTCACCGTTTGGTGTTGTAGCTAACATTAGCATACTAAAAGTAGCAGCCAATTTTTGCGCTTGTTTTTCTTTACCATCTATAATTTCGAATATTAAAACTCGTCCATTATCATTTAATGCGTTATACGCTTTTTTCATTATTGTGACACAGTCATTTTTATCAAAATGATGTAAAAAATTCGTCATTAAAATAATATCGTAGTTTTTGCCAAAATCTACAGTGAAAGCATTACCAGGAATATAGCTAGTCCGTTCTTCGACACCCGCTTTTTGAGCATTTTCTCGAGCTACACCAAGTACATCTTTCCAATCAAGAAATGTTACATGTGTATTAGGATTTCTTTGTGCCATTGCAATTCCAAACTGGCCATGCCCAGCTGCTAAATCAAGAACATTTATTGGTTTATTCGATTGATAATCAGCAATATCAGCTAATAATAGTGACGGTAGCAACATCATAGGCTCCATTGCACGAGCAAATTCAACCCATTGTGGTTGATTTGGTGCAACAATACCCTCATTTTCAATTGGTAGTTCTCCAGTGCGAATCACCTCAGTCAAATGTTTAAATGAATCAATAATATATTCAGAAAGTAAAAATTTTGTAGTCCCCCCTAAATAATATGGGGACTTACGATTTAAATGTAATGACATTTCACGGTTTAAAAAAAAACGATTTCCCTCTATACACATAAAGTCTATTGAAACTAGATAATTACATAGTATCCTAACTCCTCTTTCTGATGCTTGGCATGATTCAGCAATTTGTTTAATTGTTTTTCCATCCTCACCAATAATACTAAAAATATCTAATTCTAGAGCTGTTCTTACTGCTGAGGTTTTATAAAATGAATTAACTGTATCATAAAATACAGATGATGAAAATTTGTTCGGATTCATAATTATCTCCATGAAATTAATTTTGATAAAACATAGTTATTACTACTCAGTAATATTTAGTGTAAAAGAACATTTTCTCTTTAAATCTTTATGGGAGTTTTATTCTAATATTAAATGTCAATTATCTATGTATTAAATGACATTTTTAATTAAAAAATTAGATCATGCTTTAAAAATGTTTATTTACTAATATAAAAATAGAGTTCAACACATTAACCGCATGATCTTTTATGACCAAATATAATTTATTAATTTTATAGAAATTACATAGGTTACACCATCATTACAGATATTTTCTTTTACAATTATTCACTTTTTCTTTAACCTTTTTCTTTTAAATGAAGAATGTTTTCATTTAATTCATAATCAAATCTGCTGCCGACCTTATGAATATAGGACCATATTGGATGTAATATGGAAAAAGCTTTAATCATTATTTCATCAAACTCATCTGATGGATTAGATAAATAAGTAATCGCTCCTCCAGCACCAAAGCGAAGCTTTTCGCCATCATAAGAAATACTTCGGATCGCTATATTTAGATCCATAACTTTGTTGAAACCTAAATATCCAATAGAGCCACAATAAATTCCTCGAGGAGCATTCTCAAATGTATTTATTATTTCCATGGTTCGTAATTTTGGTGCACCAGTAATTGAACCACCAGGAAATGTTGCTCGTAATAAATCAATTAATGTACAATCACTTCGTATATTAGATGTAATTGCACTAACCATTTGGTGTACTGTTTCATAACTTTCAATTTCCATTAACTCAGGCACTGAAACTGTTCCTGTATATGAAATACGACGCAAATCATTTCTCATTAAATCTACGATCATAAGATTTTCAGCTCTATCTTTTTCTGATTTTTTTAAAGTTCTTAATTTCAGAATATCTATATCAGGATTAACAGAACGGCTGGTAGTACCTTTAATTGGCCTGGCTTCAACAACGCCTTTTTTATTAACTTGCAAAAAACGTTCTGGCGATGTACTTAGTATACTATAATTACCACTTTTTATAAACGCACCAAAAGGCGCTGGATTTTCATTACGCATAACTAAATATAAATCAAAAGGATCAAGTTTGATATTCGCAGTATATTGGTTAGTCAAACAAATTTCATATGATTCTCCAGCTAAGATTTTATCCTTACAACGTTCTATCATATCCATGTATTGTTGATGGCTAAAATTCATTTCTAATACGAAATCTTTAATGTTTAAACCATCAGGTCTAGGAATGTTATTATTCGCATCTGCTAATTGATTTTCAATCTTTGTTATCCAACTTTGGATTTCATTTTCCTGATTGGGCAAAGAAAGCCCAACTATCCAAGACTCTCCCGTTATATGATCAAATGCCAAAAAGCGAGTCACTTTCATCCATAGTGCATCAGGAATAGGATTATCTATACAGTGATTTTCTTCAAATGCTGATTTCATCTCATAAGACATAAAACCTACATAACCACCGCTAAACTCAAATGGAAATTCGCTATCGTTTACAATTTCGTAGGATTCTATTTGTGTTTCTAAATCAGAAAGAAAATTTTTATTACCGTCAATATATGATGTCTCTCTTATAATATTATGAGTAATAACATCTTCTTTAGAGACTGCTCCCATGAATGAAAATCTAGAAGTTTTATGCCCTAATGATTGAGTATCTAGCCAAAAACAATGTTCTTTCTTTGCAAAAAGATTAGTAAAGGTTTCTATTGTAGAAATTTTTTTTGTGATTTTTTTGCTAAGTACAGTCAATTTTGTTTTTGTATATTTGTCATCTTTTATATCACTTCTATTTTTTAAATTATTTGAGATTAAAAAATTGTCATTCCTCATACGAGGAGAAAAACTCTTGATATATTTACATGCCATATCATAAAAGTTTCTAATTAATTGCATACCATATTGGGTCAAAATAGATTCTGGGTGAAATTGAACCCCCCATTTTGGATACAATTTATGCTCTAGCGCCATTATTAGGCCGCAATCTGTCTGCGCGGTACAGCGTAACTGTTCAGGTAGTGATTTAGGTTCCACTACTAAAGAATGATATCTTACAACTTCGAAAGTTTGTGGAATGTTACGAAACATTTCAGAATTTTCATGTCGAATGAAGCTTGTACGCCCATGAAAAGGTTCAGGAGCACGCTGTATATTACCTCCATAAATATGAGCAAGACCTTGAAAGCCAAGGCAAACACCAAAAACAGGTATTTCATTTTGTTCTAGAGCTGCTTTAGATACATTAAAATCAGCAGGGGTAGTAACTGTTCCCGGCCCAGGAGATACAATAATACAATCAAATTGAAAATTTTCTTTTATTTGCTCCCATGTATATTCATCATTATGTATTACGATTGGTTCTTCACCAAATACTTGAGCCACATAATCTACTAAATTCCATGTGAATGAATCATAATTATTAATTATTAAGCATTGCATATTTCTATTCATTTTAGTTGTTGATAATTAAATGTGATTTAATAAATGTATTATATTAGTATTCTATATTTCACCAATAAAAATCAATCTTTAATTTTGCTTTTAATTAATTTTTTAAAAAAATATCTCATTTTAACAATAAACGTAACACTGTTTATAACGAAATAAACGTGTAGGTATTTCTTTGAATAACTCATTAGGTGTTTTGTAACTCTGTGTTTTTTCATGGAGTTAATTTAATGAATTCATTGCAAAATAAACCTCCTATTTTAATATTTTATTAGATTTATAAAGAGTAATTAACGCTTAATATATTGGTATTTTTATTTAAAAAAATATTTTACTGCTTTTTTTAATAACTAACTCTGCTTTACTTTTAAATTTAATTATTAATGAAAAACATAGTTTTCCATTTAGGTAATATTGAAGTGAATTTTCGTTATTTTTTAAAATTATGATAGACACCTCCTCATAAATTAAATGAAAAAATAGAAATAGTTTATAATGATTTACTATGAGCTAAAAGAATACAGTCAGAATAAGTTGATTTTGTTTATTAATTCCGTACACTCTATACAGTTAAAAGATTAACCTATGTCTGGATGAAAAATAGAAAAAATAGTGCCAACGAGGTGAAAACAATTTGTAACGGATTGAAGATACTATTATTCGTATGTAGTTGCCCCACTAAAACGGACATTTTTAGCTTGCCATATTGAGAACCCGATACTCTCTTGGTAACAGCATTTTCACCCCACTGTGTGGATGGTAGCCGATTACAGCCATATGTATTAGTGTGATTACCGAGGGAGACTGAAGGACTAATTACCGAGGGACTTTGTCGTTTCAGTATACCTGCTCCCACGTTAATGGCTCAACTGAAGAGTGTCATCGTAAGATAGCAAGCGATGCTCTGGTTTTCTCAACCCGTAGAGCACTTGTATTCATCTTTTCCCGTAGCCAGATGTGTCTCACCCCATTCGGACTGAGGATTATCTGATATTTTTCTCTCATCTGAGCCGAGACTTGCACCTGACCCAGATGGGGATTCTCCAATGAAAAAGCAATCACCTGTTCCTCTATTTCCCTCGTAGTCCGATTTTTATGGTGCAATGCGGGAGTCAACGTGCGTTTGAGGCCTTCCGGTCCTTTTTCTTCGAGTAACTTACGATGGCGGTAGAGCGTGTCACGGGAGCAACCACTCTGTCGGGCCGCTTCAGCCACATTACCCAGCTTATCCGCTAATGCCAGCGCATCCAGTTTTCTTTGGATTTCCAAGTCATACAGCGAGGGTTTCGTGGGTTCAATCACTTCAGAAATCTGTAATTGTCGGTCTGCAAAATAGGCCGTAAAGCAACCATCATAGTGTTTTCGGATCTCGATTTTCTGGTTGGCTATCGAATACCTGAGCGGGGAGTCGATGAGATAAAACCGATTACCGTAGCTGAAAGTGTGATCCCGGCGGATTTTTCGATATTCTTTCTGAACGCAGGTATTTTCCAGACTGATATGAACCGGTACTGGTTTAAATTCTGATTGGATATTTTGCGCTTTCACGGCAATGTTTTTTTGCCAATAGTTGGGAATAAAGACTTCCTGAAGGTATTGGTTAGCGCTAGGCATGTCCGTAATATTTCTCAGGCGCAACTCGGGTACGAGACGATCCTGGAACGTATCAAAGGCACGCTCAACACGCCCTTTACCCTGTGGAGAGTGAGCAAATAGGGTTTCGATCCCCAGTTCTTCACAGGCGCGTTGCACTTGCGAGAAGTTACACCGCTTGGGACCACCGAATATCCCGGTTTTATCCACATACAGGGCATTAAATACGCCTTTCTTTGCAATATAGTCACGCAGGAATTTCAGGCAAGCATCTGTGGTTTCAGACGGGAAAAACTGGGCATGAACGTCACTGGTTGCATCATCAATCAGTGCAATGAAACAAGATTTTTTGTCACCGAACCAGCGATGAGGGCTGCCGTCCATTTGGAGGAGAAGGCCATCGGATTCCATTCGCTCCCTTCGCTTACGAACCTGAGCGCGACGGCGTTTCGCTCGTTTAACATGGTGAATTTCGTGTGCCCAGTGACGCAGCGTTTCCCGTTTGACACGCAGGTTTTCGTACTCTTCTAGCAGTTCGGCAAGGTGTTGTAAATTCACATCGTAATACTTCTCTTTGATAAGAGACTGTACCTGTTTTTTAATCGCATCAGGAATTTTATTGGTTGGTACTCGACCAGTATTACGGTGAATAACAAATTGGATGCCCATTTTTTGATATTGCTGAAGATAACGTTCTATCGTCCGGCGGGATTTACTGAGCAGCTTTGAAGCATTAATAATGCTGATTTTTCCTTGAGCCACCTTGACAATCACATCCCGGTGAGTTGGGTTTTAGCATCCATCATAATCATCCTTCGCGTCCCCTGAATATGTATATTGAAATATTCAGAAGATCTCAGATTAAATCGATCCGTCAATTTCCCTTGGTCACTATGTTAAAGCGACAAAATCGCTTGGTAGTTAAAGTGCGACAAAGTCCCTTGGTGTTCACACAGCCATGTGTATTAGTTCAGACTTGGTCTGACACAGGACCTTGAAAGCAACGATCCTGCTTCTAAATCGGTATTTTGGCGTCCAGACGATATGATATTGACAACACCAAAGTACAGCGATGCTTTCTTGAATCTACTCAGACGACTGATGATTTCCAGGTTTTAATTCCTTCATCTTCGAGTTAATTGCGCATGGACCAGTTAAAATTAGGGGATTTCACGGTGAAATAGTTATTAAGTTTTATTTAAAATCATTATGTTATAAAGAAAACAGATGCCGGGGAAATGGTGATTCTTCTCTATTAATCATTATCTTTATGATTATTCAATTTTATCTTCAAATAGTAGAAAAATAGTTTTTATATTAAAATGTAAGAAATTATAGTCTGATATGACTCAACAACCGCCTACTAAAGTAGATGGGTTAGTGATTAACAAAGTGACACTCCAGATATGCAGCGGCTGAACGATGCATCAATTATCGATTCTGAAGTTATCATTCGAATTCGACTCAAAACAATGCTCCAGATAAACGTTTACCATCTCTTCCATTGTTTCTTCAGATGCAAAAATTCTTCAAACAACTTGTTTTCTGTCCTTCCTTTCAGTCTTCTCATTATTTCTGAGGGAGCTAATGTTGGGGGAGACAACTCACCAGTATGTGAACATGATTTTTACTCACAACACCTTTTACTATCCTAATCCTCATACCGACTTCACCTGTAAGCCCCTTGTACCTGTATTTCATTATCCACACAAAATGATATTCACTCTGAAACACACTGTGACTACAATATCTATAACTGATATTGCATCTCTCGTGCAAAATAGTATCGCAGCTAAAGCTGATAGACTAAAGTCGGTGATTTTAACCTTTCATATGGAAAAATAAAGCAGTGGTAGTCATTATTAATACATTGAATTATTCGCATCGAGATTCAAATATTCACACACTTAATTAAATTAATAGTGATGAACTCATCCAATACAAAAACAAATCCCATAACTTATTTTACCTGGATAAATGCAATTTACTTGTGGAATAATGAATGAAAAAACCAATTATTTTGTTCATCTACAGAGCGATATAAAATTAATACTAAATATAGCGACAAGAAGATTGTAAATAAACTATCACTTATGATAAATCATACAAGTCATATATTTAATTTCTTGTTTAAATATTAATTCACTTTCAATGAAAAGGATGGGGAATGGAGGGCATAGAAGTCTGAAAAAAAGCATTACATTAAATAAAACCCCATATTTATTTATATTAATATGGGGTTTTATGATATAATACCAACGTGATTTATTTTTAGTAAAAATCCACCTTTATAGAAGGTGGTATTGATTTCGCTCCAGAGGGCGTACTAAAACCTCTAAAAACAAGTCTCTGCCACTACCGTTATTTTAAAACAAAAAAACCAACAAGGCAGAGCCAAAACCTGTTGCTGACCACCTCCTCTGGAGGTGGTTTTCAGTTATGAATAAAAATGACAAAATAATATCACGAAATTAATAATGCAATTCCATAATAATCATGGATTAATAATGTCACTACCTAATAATATAGGATTAATAACGCTAAGGAATAATAATGTCACTACCTAATAATATAGGATTACGAAAAACTGATTTGGTTACAAAACAGCTTAAAGAATATCAATCAAAATTTAGAAATTGGTGGGAAGAAAGGGGACCTTCTGAATTTTTGAATATGGAAATGAATTTACGATTACCAAATGGTTCAGTACTAGCTTCTAACTGGTCTTCATATCATAAGATGAAACCGAGTGAATATACATGGGGAATATTTGTAGCCCCTACTAATCAAAAGCATATTGCTTTCGGAGAATTTATAGGGAAACCAGTCTGGGAAACAGTACCTCAGGATTATCGCTCCTTACTATTTGAGCATATTCGTGTTCAGGCCGATGTGGAAAATGCGGCTATTGAACAAAGCCGAAATCTAACATTAACGGCGCCAAGTCGTTTTGATTTAAATAATTTATTTCAATTTTTTTTAGAGGAAGGACGCCATACTTGGGCAATGGTACATCTATTAATTGAATATTTTGGGCACGATGGTATCGTTGAATCAGAAGCATTATTAGATAGAATGAGTGGAAGTGATAGTAATCCTCGTTTATTAAATGCTTTTAATTGTCATACCGATGATTGGTTATCTCACTTTATGTGGTGTTTTCTTGCTGATCGTGTTGGAAAGTATCAAATTCAAGCAGTTACACAATGTAGTTTTTCACCTCTAGCTAGATCGGCTAATTTTATGATGTTTGAAGAGCCCTTACATATCCAATTTGGACTTAAAGGACTTGAGCGGGTACTTTGTAAATCAATAGAAGTCACTTTAGAGAGTGATAGCTATGATATTTTCGATAAAGGTGCTATTAGCCTACCTGTTATTCAAAAATATTTTAACTATTGGATTTCAAAAATATTTGATTTATTTGGTAACGATGAATCTAATCGCGCGTATGAGTTATACGAATGTGGTGTTCGTTCACCAAGAGGATTTCCACCTAGAAATATAGAGGAAATAATTCAAGATAAAAAGCACAAGAATGAGATCAAGCAAGTAACTGTAAAACCAGAATTAGCAATAAATACTATCATGAGACGCCAGTTTATTTATGAAATAAGTAAGACCTTTGAACATTGGAATAATTATCTAGAACTAATGGGGCTAAATTTAAAATTATACATACCACATGAACGATTCAATAGAGAATATGGACCATGTAACGGTTTGCTTTTCGATATTTATGGAAACACTATATTACCTAACTCTAAGATAACTATAAAAGATTACCTACCAACCATTGAAGAAATAGATAAAGTCCAGAATGTAATGAAAATGCAGATAGAATCAGGATGCTATGCATCTTGGATTTCCCCAGAAAATTTTAGCTTGCCTAAGTTACTTGCAAAAAATAATTAATTTTAAATTCCATTGTTAATTCATCCGATTTTTACTTTTAAATTAAATTTATTTAATGAAATTCAATTAGCACTTTCACCATTTTTAATGGTTATTTATAGATAATTAATACCCAAAGCAATAAAAATATAATTCATAACAAAAGAGATACAATAGGAGGCATGAATGAAATTAAATTTAAAATAATACTTTGATCTACATGGTTAATTTTATGTCTTTATTAAATGAGTAAAACTGTATATTTAGCCAGAAAAAATAAAAATAGGAATTTACTATTTTAGTATAAACCTCCATATCTAAGATATATTAAATTTAATATGAAAAATGATTATCAAAAAAAAAATTTAAATCTTAAAAATATATTTATGCCACTGTCTTTCCAGCAGGAACAATTGTGGTTTACCCATGAGCA
>NZ_JBFPEZ010000101.1:0-3128 GCF_040838225.1 Xenorhabdus sp. SGI246 | reverse complement strand
GCCGAAGCCCTGAATGACACAACGCAGCATGCGGATTTTGAAATTCATCATCGGGAGGGATTTCCAAAATGGTAAGCCATATTGAAGTCAGAAAGGGTTTTCGTCGCGTAGGTGAAGCACTAACCGGGGGTGAAGAATGAGCAAGCTTATCACTCTTCATCAAGCGACTGAAAAGGCGCAACAACTTGAATTTATTAACCAGCTTATTGAGTCATGCCTCCATCGGATAGAGGACAGTGAAATAGCCGTTATTTCTTCGTTAATGGCGAAATTATCCGGTGATATTGCTGTGTTTTTGATTGAGGAAATTGCGCGTCAGGGGGTTACGGCATGAAAACAATAAAAATTAGCATGGGTATCACGGCTTCTTTCAGTGACGTAAAACAGATCAATGAAGAAATTCAGGCGTTACTGATCCCACTGCTAACCGCCGTAGAAAATGAGGCTGATAGCAACACGCATCTTATGTTGAGGGCAGTAGACCGCCTTATCTCTGTTCAATTTGACGAAATTAACAAGCTGGCGGAGGTGATGGAATGAATGCGGAACAAAAACGCCTAATTGAGCGCTTAATTGAAATACCTCAGGCAAGAACCGAGCAGTTAATTACTTTGCTTTCTACATGGTTGGATGCGGAACGAGATAACGAAGCACGCAATATGATTTGTGTCGCTTTAATGTGCGCACGAGAAATTGACCAGTCACTGAATGATGCTATGGAGGGTAAGTAATGAACAAATATCACACTGAAATTATCGGAGCAGACGTAAATGTCATGAAGCGCAACGAGAACGGGATATTTGAGCATAGTGGCCTGATACCGTTGGCAGATATTCCCACTCGTGCTAATGCCGGTGAATGGGATAACGAAAAAGTGCTAGGGATGCGATTAGTTGCGGAATATTTAGACCACGCACAGGGCGATCCAGAGAAAGATTTACTTGCTTTCCGCTGGCTGGTCGCAACGCTTTACATCATGGAAACCACCGCCAAAAACAAGATGCCTTACTACCGTAATCATAGCGTGTCATTGCCTTTGCTAATGGACTGTGAGCGCTTTGCCATGGCAAACAATATCGAGGGCGCGCTGCTTGAGCGGTTCGGTAAGGTGCAAGGCACAGAGAACGCCATCTTAATGTACAGCGGCATGCTGGACGATAACGGCCCTTTAAAGCTGTCACCAATGGGGATTGAGGTGATGGATAACCTACACGAAGCCTTTACGCTTGATGTTGCCAATGGCGCTCTGAATAACGCCACACCAACAGTACACTAAGGGGGAAGTATGGCACTCATAACAAAAAACTTCCGCCTCAACGCACTGGCGAACACCTACGCAGCCAAGGGAGCATTTCAATGAAATCTATTGATGTTCGGTCAGTGAAAACAGCGGCGCAAGGGCAGTGGCAAGGGTCGCTGGCAGCCTGTGGGGTGGAGGTTCCGGCAAAGGGTAAGCATGGTGCTTGCCCGATATGCGGCGGTACTGACCGCTTTCACTTCATGGACGACCACGATAACGGTGACTGGCACTGTCGCCAGTGTGATAACCCGAATTACGGGGATGGCTTTGATTTATTGATGAGAGCGAAGGGGATAACGATCACGGAGGCGGTGAAAGCGGTTTCTGAGGCGCTGGTGCTACCTTTACCTGAACCCAAGCCGGCCAGAAAGGAGGTGCTGAAATCGGAGGCTCAGCCGATAGCCGAAAAGGTTAACAAGTTGCTTGCTCAATCGGTTTTCGGACAATCTGACTATTTGACTAAAAAGGGGCTGCAATGCCCCGATCAGCGGCTACTGAAAGATGGCTCGTTGTTACTGGTCACTCAGGCGTTGGACGGCACAATCACCGGTGCTCAGATCATCAAGTCGAGTGGTGAAAAGCGTCTTGTCTCTGGTACACAGAAAAAGGGGAGTTTTATCCCCTTATCCCCCATTACCGGAACGCCAGACACCATCATCATTACGGAGGGCTATGCCACCGCCTTAACGGTGAGTCAAATGTGTGAGGGCTTGGTACTGGCTGCGATTGATGAAGGCAATTTACCGACGGTGGCTAAACAGGTCAGGGCACAGTGGCCAGAGGCAAAAATCATTCTGGCGGCTGATAACGACTGGCATGAATTGGGCGAACTGGACGACAAGGGCAAACCCAAGAAGAACGTCGGTAAGATAGCGGCAGAGAAGACCGCCAGGGCTATTAACGGCTGGATAGCGTTACCACCGACAGAGCATAAAGCTGACTGGGACGATTATCGCCAGCAAAACGGCATAGAATCAGCAAAGCAGGCGTTCAGTGAAGGGTTGTATCCGGTGGGGAAGAAAGGGCCAATGTCAGTGGTGATTAATTTGGAAGCATATCGCGAGAAAGAACAGGATCCGCTGATACCGTTTGTTGATGTGCGCACTGAGGGTATTTTTTACGTGACACCGAAGTTAGACAAGGAAACGGGTGAAATCGTCAAATCAGAGCAATGGCTGTGCTCACGGGTTGAGGTTATCGGAACAGGCATTGATGAAAATGATGAGCGATATCTGATTGTTCGCTGGAAAGCAACCGGTAATAAGGAGCCGATCACCAAAGGGATTGCGTCAGCCGATATTGGCGAGCGTGAAGGCTGGCGGATACTCAAGGCGGGGGGGCGTACAGGTAACCACCAAAAGTCATCTTAGGGCGATCCTGGCTGACTGGTTAATCCGCAGCCACACCAAGGATATCTGGAGTATCACAGCAAAATCAGGCTGGCATGAAGGCGCCTACATTATGCCGGACGGCTCAGTGATTGGTGTACCCCGGCAACCCGTCTTGTTTAACGGGGGAAGTGCGTCAGCAAATGCCTATACCGTGTCAGGAACGCCGGAAAGCTGGCGTGAGAATGTAGCAATGCTGGCGAACAAGAACCCATTTATGATGATAGGCATTGCGACCGCTTTAGCTGCTCCTCTGGTGGGTGTTGTAGGGGCTGATGGCTTCGGCATTCATCTGTATGCCCAGTCAACCGCAGGTAAAACAACAACCGCTGATATTGCTACCAGTTTATACGGTGAGCCCGATAAGCAGCGCCTGACATGGTACGGAACTGCACTGGGTATTGCCAATGAAGCACTGGCACACAATGACGGCCTGTTAT
>NZ_JBFPEZ010000100.1:0-3353 GCF_040838225.1 Xenorhabdus sp. SGI246 | reverse complement strand
AAATCGTTGTCGCTGCAAGGGACGCGGCTTGGTGCTTGATGAGGAACAGACCGCATTACAGGGTATACCCGTTCATAAAATCTGCCCGCGCTGCTCTGGGCGGGGTTACAGCAAAGTACCCTCGTCAGTGGCTTATACCGCAGTTAAGGCACTGGTTCCTGCATTAACCCAATCGTCATGGTCTCGCAACTGGAAGCCCTTCTATGAAAAACTAGTAAGTAAGTGTTATACCGAAGAAAGCCGGGCAGAAGCTGCATTTAGTAGAGTGACAGAATAAATTGCTTATATCGCCAGCAATATTTGCATTTTGCATAAAGTTGGCGTAATATCTTCAAATAGTGGGAACTTGTAACTATACTCACTACGAATTTTCAGACCTCGCTTCGGCGGGGTTTTTTATTGTCCTATATTCATAAAGGGCGCACAGAATTAGCACTAAACCTCAAACTTGCAACTCACTAAATCAGCCATCACCTTTCAAATTATGAGCTTTTCTACAGGCGAGATTTGATTGAGATAGGAATCTGACCTAAGTAAAATTTCTGGTGATTTAACAGAAGGATGAAATGACCTTTAACGAATAATAAAGTGAGGTGTTTATGTCTGACGTTAATAAGCTGGATAATAAACAATGCCCATTTGATCTTGATAAGTATCAGATGAAGATTGATAACCTTGCTCCAGAAGGTTCTCTGCCGTGGGCAATAATTCAGGTGTATATGGGAAAAACAGTAACTCGTAGTGAATGGGAAAAGCCTGACGAGTATATCGCACTGACAGTTAAAAGTCCTGACAGCGCTTCTCATATTGATAAACACAATAAGTATGGCTTGTCAAATTGGCAACCCACACCGGGAGATTTGATGGCTTGTGATTGGAGTTTACTGAAATCAGAACCAAAACCAAAGCCTGAGGATTGCATGTTGTCTTTTGATCTAAAAATAGGTGATGATAATGATGGTAACTATCAATACTGGGGATATTTTGGAGAAGCTGATTGGATTACTACCCAGAAGTGTTTTGGCTCTTTAATAAAAATGGAGACAAACAATATAGGCATTTCTGGTATTCAGCAAATTATGAATGAGATCCCTATAGATACAAAAAATATAATGACATTATATTTAGGGTTATTTATTGACAAGGGAGCTGACCCAGCTGTGAGTAAGTTACTTGCGAAAAATTTATATGTTACTGTTGATAATGAAACCTATGACCTTGGCATTTATTCGTTACCTCCAGACCTGTATGGAAGTAATACACGTCTTGTTTCATATTACTATGACTTATCCCCCTCCAACCCAGACAGAACAAAATTAGGTACTTTGCTACAACAAAGCGTAGGTAAAACTCTGCATTTTTGTTTCAACTGGAAATAAAGCTATATCTTGAATTCAAGGCTGCGCATGGCGTGGCTTTTTTTTGTTACACGACATTCAATCTGGCTTATTCAGTAACCGAAAAATTGATAGGTAAAATCTTCTTTTCAGTGAATGCGATGAATGATACTGTATTTATATACAGCTAATGATGTGCAGCATTTGATAATTATAACGTGATCTCCCTAACGCTTTCTTTTTCGGTGGGTTGTAGCATTCATCCATGCCTCTAAAATCATTTTAATTATATATTAATGAGTGATGATTTTATGGCCATTTATAAATTTTATAATGTACAACTTCTCCCTATAGAACATCAAACAGTCAACGAAGTGGGATCTGAGGGGTATTGTAGGCTGTTTGAAGCCATGAATACTCAAATCCACGAAAATAGAGAAAAGAGATTAAAATTCAGTTCCATTGCTGCCCCCATGAAAGGAGGCATGTTTTTTGCGCCTTTTAGTGTGTCATTTTATGAATATCCTGATGATAATGGATATAGGAAAATTATATATGGCTCTTTTTTAAAATTTGATAATGTTAATGAACTTGTAGATACAAATAGTGGTGAAACGGAATACCGTTCGCAAGGTAATACAAGTAGTAAGCGTTTCGATTTGGAATTTGTTTTCGATCCGTATACCCATACTTTAGCTATTCACAAAACAAAGGGATTGCCCACGAGAAATCCTTTAATTTCAGCCCTTGAAGAAATACTAAATGTTTACGCAGTTGATATTTTTAAAAGTCATAGTCTTGTGATTGAGGAGTTAACTTCCGCTGATTCTGTAGAAGATTTTTTTCAATCACCCAAAAAGGGATATAAGCACTACGAGGGGCATGTCACATTCTCAAACTCAGATAGTTTTGATAATGTAATAGAGAAGAAGATTATTCAGCAGGCAGAAGAGGAATTAAAATACAATAATATAGCAAGATGGAATTCTGAATATAAAAGCTTCCCTAAGTCTTTAATGAAAGATCTCCCTATGCAGGCAAAGATACAGATGATACTTGCTACTAAGTATGGAAACGCCGAAGTTTTATATATGGATGAGAATGGAAAATCTCAAAAATACCAAATGGAAGACTATCCAGTTCAAGAGTCTCTAAAAGAAACGCGAAACATGAATCATCGTGAAAGAGCTATTTTAATCAAGGATATGATTTTAAAAGCAATCAAGAAAACTAAGATGAAAGATATAATCACACAGAAAAATAAAAAAATCTTAGATAATGAAGATTGATTATAACTTTATAAGCGGAAACGACATTTTATGAACAAAAGAATATATAAAATTATTAGAGGGCTTCCTGTTATTGGTGTTGTTTTCCGTATTGCTAATGCTTACGTCTATGAGGGTAGTGATGAAGGCAATGAAAGCCTTGCCCCTATGAGAATGTGGTGGAATAAAATTCTAAAAAAAATGATATATCTGTTTTTTTTCGTGCTATTTTTGTGTTTTATTAATTACAAATATACACCAGCATTTACATGGGAGCCATCGGATGCGATTTTGTCAGTTTTTCCTAGCATTCTTGGTTTTGGTATTGGTGTATTCGCTCTAATGTTTGTAATGCCAAATAGTTTCTTAAAATTTCTGGTTGAGAGCAAGAAAAGCAAACAAATAAGTTTTGGGCCAGAAATAGTTCCTGTTGATATGGGATATCCTCTTGTTGTATTTATTTCGGTCATAGCATGGGCTGGGATAAATAAAGTATTTCCATTTCAATCACTTAAATATTTAAGTGTTTGGGCGTTTTTTTATGGGATAGCAATGACATTAGAGCTAATCTCATTTTTATTCAACTCATCATATATAATTCAAAAAATAAGTTTAAAAAATGACAGTGATAATGAAGATGATTGATTTCATATGATTTTCTAAGTACACGCTTTTAGAATCGCGCTGCTTGATAATAAGAATATACCCAGAATAAAGGCGGCTTAATGCTAATACCGCTCGCTTAAGC
>NZ_JBFPEZ010000010.1:0-15134 GCF_040838225.1 Xenorhabdus sp. SGI246 | reverse complement strand
ATTACTCATCGCGTATTACCTGCCTTTGAAATGAACCCTCGTTCACATAGGAAATCAGCCCGTCGAAGCTCGCCAGCTATAACTGACTTCCTCGAAGGCTCATATCAAAGTGATTGGATTCGACGTTAAAAATTGTGCTGTGAATGCACGGTGAAAATAAAAATGCCACCAGCCCGTGTGCGTTGGGTACGCGATGGGAACGGGTGGCAGCATGCGTTATTCCTGTAGCCACTCAGGGAATGGACAGAGGAATAAAAAAAGCCCCTGATTATTCAGAGGCTCATTGGCATTCGGTCTTTATGTAATCCTGCAAGTACTTAGTCTGTCGCTCGTTCTCCGCCATCATTTCTCTGAGGCGGTAATAATCTTGTCGAGCTGGTTCGGTAAGTTGTGGGGTTCCTGCATTGACCACGCCGCTGGAGGCGGGGGTTTCAGACACAGGACAGGTGGCCTTGATGCGCAGCTTGCGACGGCCAGCGGCAACATCAGCCCGAAGAGTGTCAATTTCAGTCTTAGCATTGGCGAGTTCCTGAGTGTGCGTTTTGTCGAGTTCATAGAGTTGTTTGATGTGCTCTTGCTGCTTATCTATCGCAATGACCTGTTCGTCATACTCTAACTTTAAGCTAGTGTATTCTTCAGCCTTATTATGGTACTCACTGTAATAGAACCAGAGCAGGCCAGAGACAATCACCATTGCACCCAGAGTGAAGTACTGGCTGTTGAATTTCATATCACCCACCTTATTCAGTGCGTGTTGTTTTACCCTTACCTGTTTCAGCCAGAACAAGATCCAGAACTAAGCCAGTGGCCTGCCCGACCAACCCCCTTATCTTGTTTTCATGTTCAGGCCTGACCTTCTTCCATTCGTTGAGTCCGGTGCCAAACACACTGGCTAGCTGCTTGTCTCTTTTTAAGTCAGCACAGGCTTGATTCAGTTCTTCCAACACACTACGCTTGCGAGGATTGACCACCACTCCCTTTGTCCAGTATTCATAAAGCACGTCGTCGCACTCATCCTGATAGCGGATCACTTTGTCCCTAATCTCAGGCTTAACTTTGTTGGGATAAATAGTTTGTAGCCACCCAGCCAGTTTACGCAGCGGAAGACAAATCATATCTCGCATCTTCCCATCAGCAGCAACCATGGGGATTTCCACCATAGTTGATTTGAACCGTTGGTTTAGCTTGGTTAACTGGCTTTTCCAGTCCAGCCCTATACCTTCAACAATGGGTTTCATCGGCACATGCGGTTCATTGTTGTATTCCACAACATAAAGTTCATCGTCATAAAAAGGGACTGTGATTGTGTACATATTGCGTATTCCTATAGAAATAAGAGCCTGCTGACGTAGAAATATCGCCCATGAGAGGTCGCCACCTGGCGATAATTCTCAGGCTCTATTTCTATAAGCTCATGATTGGATTTTGCGCACGTCAGTACGCAGATAAAAAGAAGCCCCGCAGATGCGAGGCTCAGGATTCAGATTAAGCTGTAGGCTTTTTCAAACGTTGCCTCAGAATAATGCTGCTTGCCGTTCTCGTGCCGGATAATGGCTTTTGATAGTCCAATCAGCGTCGGTTTATTCACTTCAATCTTTTCGAACTGATCTACATTGAGTGCCTTAGCAACACTGTTAATATATGCAGTGGTGTTATTTTCCGAGTCTGGCGCATAGCGGTTGATGATTTTAGAGACGCTGTTGTGCCCGCCTTTATGGTAATTACACAGCAACTTCATCAGTGCCCGAATACCATATTCCGGTGATTCAAACCGACAGAACCGGGATTCAATCTTCGGGTCATGCTGCAATTGACCCTGCCAGTTATTTTTCGGGTTATAGTCAATATTGCCGGGATTGTTATTGCGAATGCCTCTGGTCACTGTTTATCTCCCAACCGTTTATTGATAGTGCGGATAGCAAACTCACGTATCTTCTCAACGCCAATAAAACCCACCAGCCCACCAACAAAAGGGGCGGCATTACTGGGTATGCCGAACAGCTCTAAGCCACTTGAAATCCCCCATGACAACGCCCCGCACAGAATGCCTTCTATCCATTTGTTTTTACGGTCTACGCCGTCATACACCAGACGTCCGTAACAAATGACGATAGCTAAAACAGAGCCGGATATCTGCGGCCACGAATTTTTAAGGCCATCCAAGAGGTCGGCCCATAAATCAGGATTTTCTTTCATCTTCATAATCCACCCCATTAGAGTAATGGGCGTCCGTGGGGTGAACGAGGGTTACCCCGGTGAGTTGTAGTGATCGGGTTCAAGGATTGTCTGGTCTAATTTGAAAAACCTAACACCTTGCGTTTTATCTTCTTTTAAAATGGCTTTTTTAATTCTTTGGAGGGCAATTCTGGAAATCAATTCGGGTATTGACTCCCTGATACAATACGCTGTTGCACCCGCCTTCTTTGAGACAGGCTCCGGTGATTGAACGAGGATAAACTTTCTTCTGCCGCCATCTTTCTTGTTTTGTTTCAACACCGCATGACCTGTAGAACCACTCCCCGCAAAAAAATCAAGAATAATATCTTCGCTATCCGTGACCTTCATTAAGTGCTCAATTAATCCTGTTGGCTTGGGATAGTCAAAAACAGAGGAACCGAGAAGGCTTTCAACCTCTTTACTGCCCTGCTTCGTGGTAAAACCGGTTATTATTGTTTTTGGGTGTTCGGTGCCGCGCTTTTTAACATACTGGAGCACACCGTTCTGTTTGAAAAAGAACTCAACAACCTGCTGCCCTTTAGAGTCAAAAGTCTCATTCCCTGACAGCCAGTTTTCGATTTGACGCTTCATCGTCCAGCCCGCTTTTAGCGTAACTTCACTGGCTAAGACGCCATCCTTACACTCAAACACACCAGCAGTCACTTCAATAACTTCTTTATCGCCAAATACTGACGGAAACGTTTTATTTTCACCCAAGAACCTGATCCCTGCAGGGAAGGTTATTTCTGACGCCGGGTTTTTTACGCTTACCCTTTTTATTGCGCGATCTGAAACCAGGCTATCATCGCCCTTATAAACAATACGGGGTAATTGAGATAGGTCTTTTGCATACGCTAAGATATATTCATGTTCTCTGGTAAACGTTGATGATGAAGTTCTTCCGTTCTTCCAAATCAATCTTTCAACGAAATTATCTTCACCAAATATCTCATTGCATAAATAAGACAGGTTAACCACTTCATGATCATCTATGGATATAAATATAATTCCATCGTCAGATAATAAATCTCTGGCTGACTTCAATCTGGGGTACATCATATTGAGCCAGTTGTCACGGAAGCTATCTTTATAAATAAAATCCTTGCCTGTGTTATAGGGCGGATCGATATAAATCATCTTCACTTTCTTGTGACAGGACTTTTGTAATAACTTAAGCACTTCAAGGTTGTCACCCTCAATAAACAGGTTTTCCGTGGTATCCCAGTTCACACTTTCTTCTTTACAAGGGCGTAAGGTGCCTGCCGGAGGTGTTTGCGCAATTTGACGTGCACGAGTCTTCCCCTGCCACGTGAAGTTGTAGCGTTCGTTGCTTGTCATCAGCGGAATACCCTGTAACAAAAAGGCCGCCTAAGCGACCTGTGAAAGTATATCGATACACTCAATCCTTTAATCAAGCCTTGAGTCTGTAAACCCCATCATGATTAACCGTTTTATTGCAGAACACACTTCAATGAAAGAATTCTCTTCTAGTGGAAAAGGTATAATGAATTCTTTTTGTCCACTTCCCACATCAACGTGAAGATTTCCATCTGTTATCCACATTGAGATATTAACAGCATACAGATCACCGCCAGTCAGAGGGGTATCATCCACTGTAGTGGCTATTGCGAACTTTAATTCATAGTCTTCGTTTAGAATGAATGAAGCTAAGGGCTTCTTATGGAAATTGCCTTTTTCATCCACAGTTCCAATTGAAACATAGCTATATTCATCACCTTCACTATCCCGCCAAGTTTCATTTGGTAACGATAACGAATCTCGATATTCACTGGTTAATTTATAACCATATTTTTGTAGTTCAGCTTTACGAATTTCATACTTATTAATAAGTTTAGCTCTTTGTTTTTTTATAGCTTCAAATGTAATAGTCACACCTTTCTCCAAAAGTTCGTTATTTCGAATAAGCATGATTACCACCTTTAGAAAAATTTTGCTGTGACCAAAACAAAAAGGCCACGCAAATAGCGCAGCCTTGAATGAGTTGTAAACTCTGAGTTAACTACTGGTAGAAACAAAAAACCCCGCACGGGGCGAGGCTCTTAATTATTCCGACCTCTCAGCCGACATGGTTGGAGTCCCAGACCTAAGTCGAAGTGACCAACTGGGCGGTTCAGTAATAAGCGCCGCCCCGGTTCTCTTATTACCCGCTCTTTCGCTTCTTGCTCCGAGCATAACATAAAATATACACCTGAATTTCTCAAAATCAAGTTATTTTAAATAACATTTATGTTTAGTGATGCATATCGCAGTTTTCTTTTCTAATTTCTCTCTTAATTGCATAGTACATTTCCTCTTCTAGTAATTCTTCTGACCACTCGGAACGCTTTCTAGCCCAATCCACTTTACAGCCAGTTAATCTTGATAATTCACGGGCAATCTTTTGCGGGTATTTGCGTTCACAATATCGTTTAATGGCAATATCCCGAATAGGATTACCCCGCTTAAACGTCTTATTCAGAACCATTTCAATAAAGGCGGCATCATCTGATTCTTTGGCAAGAGCGATGATGTCGCTTAATGTTTGCTTGGGGTTTAGAACTTCATGAGCCTTCCGAAATAACTCATCGCCTTCGTAGCCTAGTTTATGCAGATCTTTCACTACCTTGACGATTCTCTCACCTTCGGCATCAGTCCAGTCTTCACGAGTCATTAAGCGACCTATGACGCTGCAGTCTCCACCAGGATATTCATTCCCTCCATATTGCTTACCCCAAATCATCATCAAATACCTGACCCAGACACGTTGGCTTGGTGTAATAGTTTTCCAGCCTTTACCCCACACCCGACGCAAATCTTTCTTGTTGGCTACATAGGCCAGCAATGGGAATGATTCTTTACTCCTCATCTTATTCCTCTCTGGTTCCCTTTCAGCTTTGATTTTGTCATCAGTACCCCATTGCATATAACGTGATACTGACATTTAAAATCACGTGCGAACTTGCCAACTGTCATTCTGTTAATACCCAATTAACGGGCTAACTGAGTTTGATTACCTCTGTGCTTTATGAGTAGATCAGGGATTGATGTCATTTCCAATATCATGCAGCCTCCCGTTTCAATATTTTTAGCCTCTCCTGAAACTCAGCTTTAATCGCCTTACATTCCTCAATCGTCCAGCGATGACGGTCATGGTTGGATTCGACGGACTCTACCTCTGCCAGACCAATACGGCTGATCAACTCCACCCTGTAAGGAACAATATTCCCGGACTTATGCTGGTTACAGACAACACACTGACGATGGATATTGCGTTCATCAAACCGCAGTTGAGGTGCTGATGATGTTGTCCGATAATGACCAGCATCCCATTGAGAAGACACAAACGTGCCACACGAGACGCACGGCAAATCGCGGTCTCGTTCTCTGATATAGGCATTTACGGCTTGCTGGGCTTGTTGAATCCAATAACTGCGGGGTTTTACTGCGAGTTTGCGGGATTTGAGTTTGTCGCGGGCTTCTGCTTCTTTTCGTCGTCGTTCTCGTTGTCGTTTCTGTTCGGCTTGCTCCCTATCTCTGTTTCTTTTCCTGATTGCTAACTCCGCGCCATGTTCCGGGCTACACCACCATATATTGTCATATTGAGGGTGAAACCATGTCTGGCAGATCTTACATTTCCGCCGCCTTAGCTTTTTCATCCCTTTCCGCCTTTTGTTTGTTGTATATCGCCCAATCTATCGCATCCAGCTTTTTCCGACCTTTCGTATCAATGAGATGAATACCATCCTGACATGCATGGTTTTCCTCAACGTCAATTCGGAGTCGCTCTAAATCGGCGTAACTATGTTGAGCCAGCTTTAATCTGTTCCATCCGTAATTACGTGGCAATTTATCCACCATCTTATCCCCCTTTGCCATTTTTTATATTTTCCCGTTTCTTCTTAAATTCATCATGCTTGATCAATGTGAGTACGACACCTAAATAAAAAACACACCCGATATAACTGACAGTCGATGAACGCCCGAAAATAGCCAATATTAAGTATTTGAACGTTCGTTTTATTATCGGCCATCGCTTGTACTCTCGTTCGCGCCGAATGACACTATCAACTCCATCAAGATAGGAATGATTATCCACCTTATCCCCCTAACGCCAGTCCGATAATTAGCATGGCTGCCACCCAAAAGCCGATGAATAGTAGGTATTTCATTTCCCCACCTTCGCCCAATCAAACAATGCGTTGACCATCAGATATAAAACAACAAATCCGCAGAACTGCGAAAATGTAATTTTCAGCATAAAAATCGCATCACCCCATGTTGGCAATTGCCAATTCACGATGCTGTGGAAAAATAAAAACACGGAATTGAATATCAACATTAAAGTTCCAATCAGTAAAATGAATCTTGATTTACTCACTGCTCCTGCCTCCGTTTAAGTTTCATGTACTCACTGTCATCTGGCACTGTCACGAAACATCCAATGCCAGCCGCCCATTGCTCAATCTGTTCCATGAACCGAAACATCTCACCAGTATCCAGTTTGGATGTCTGGCGGAGTGTCCTGACGCGCTCTGGCTCCTGCGTTCTGGCATCAATCCTCTCCACAACCTCATAGCCCAAGAAAGTATGTTTGAGCATGTCCTTAACTTCATCTGGTGAAAACTTTGCCCCGTTGGATTTCAGATAGCGACTAATCTCGCCGAACCACATATGCGCGGTAGCGTTCTGAGATAATGATCGGGTATTTTTCCACGGCTTGATGATGATTCGGTGAGGTTGTTTTGTTGCGAGAACTTCTTTGAGTTGTTGCCAGGCGGCTTGTTTGGTTGATTCGTGGAAGAGAAAACTACATTCCATCTACCCTCCGTTATTTGCCCTCTGGTTCCATGCCTGAATTGCCGATTTCTCCGCTTTCTCGTAACTATTTTCCCATTTCGACAACGGACCATCTGTTCCGCAATTACCGCAGTTAATCCAAGATACGTACTCATCCAATGGACCCATATCCTCATAATCAGGACAAAGATCATTCCCACCACAAAACGGGCACGGTTTAAGTTTGTCTGTCATTATTCCTCCACTAATTCATCCGGTATTTCTACCTCGTCGCCTAATTGTGCAGCGACTACAGCGCGGCAAATGGCTATTTGTGGTGTGTCGCCTGTTTGCGTTTTAAAAATCGAAAAATCACCAACTCGCACGGCTCTACAATTTGCCACCCAATGATCACCTCTAAATGCCATATGAGTAAAATCATCAATGTATTTCTCAATCAACTGTCCGCATATAGACCAGTCAGAAGATGGCTCCCAGCAGGCTGCATAGCGACAACCATTGAATGTCGCAGAAATGTTTTTATTTTCATTAATCTTTACGTCACAAGCAGTAACCCTAGCCACAGCCCAATCCAACGCCTTACCCGTCAATTCACTTGTTTTGATTTTCATTTTTTGAAGTCCCTTAACCAGCCAATAATGTGATAATCCACATCTTTAGGTAGACCATTGCGATATTTCTCTCTGGTTTCTCCATGGAGTTCCATCTGGATAATGGCAAAAATCCAGAAGCATGTTGGATACAAGATTATTTGTAACAAAAAACCAATTAGCTTTGCTATGAATACAGGCAGTTCCCTGATTTCATAATCCAAAAAATCATTCAACCCATCTCTGCTGAATGCATATTTTATATTTCCTAAGAAACGATTGACTTGATAGCAGATAACGTCGCCAAATGTATAATCATATCCAGCTATCACAGCCCACGTTGGACGATCTAAATAATGCTCCAACATCACGGGATATTGTTTGTAATACCTCATATCAAAAGTCCTTATATTATTCCCACACTGCATAAGCGATTGATTCATCTGATGAATCATCAATATCAACATATCCAGTGTGACCACATTCAATACAAGTCACTTTGTCTTCCTCGCGCAGCCATCCTTCCTTCCTGCTCTCAGTTTCTACCAATGCCACCCCAGAACCGCAACGAGCGCAATCACCTAGCCAATCAACTTTTACTGTCTTCATCTCAATAGTCCTTACGGTGGGGTTTCAAATTGAATTTACGCCTGATTTCAGCTAGATGATTCAGAGCGCGTTCTTTGCTGGTCGGAATATGTGATTTAGTAAGCTGAATTCTGGGTTCGGGTATATTTTCACCAGCTTGAATCCGCTTCGCCATTGCCTTTAATTCACGGCTACAGAGTTTTTTTACATCTGAATTGGTTAAGTTCTGATATATCATTTCAGAATAAATCTTTGTCACCATCCAGTAACAAGCGTTAGACTGCCATTGATAATCCCCCCAACCACGGCGCTTACAGTAATCAAGGAACATGTCGTACAGTTCATCTTCGTTGGGTAGACCAACTGCGATAGCCTCTCCCTGTTTACACCATTTCACGAACAGTCCGGGCGAAGGCCAGAACGGGGATTCATTGGCACGAGCCTGACGCATTCCCGCAGACAGTTGTTCTTTGGTGCGAATACCATTCTCAGCAAAGGCGGCGATCCATTGCTGTTTAGCTAATGCTTCGTCCGATTTGTTTCGCAGAATAGTTTGTGTTGCAGCAGGAAAAACCTGTTTCAACTGCTCAAATAGCTTGTTAACCAGTCGTTCGGCATTCTCATTCACCACTGGCTGGTTGTTCGGCTGACGATCCTCTGACAGTCGAGACAATGCCGCACCATCACGATTAGCGATGGCGTTAACCAGATTGCGATTCATAGAAAGTCCTCCCATGCCTCAACGGTATTCCAGTTGCTGGCTGACTCTGAGTTGGGGTTGGTGATCTGCTTCCGGCTGAATTGCTGATTGTTCTGGTAATTCAATTTCTGACTGGCAGTAATAAACCAGTTTTTCGGCTTATCAGCCTGAAACTCAATATCCAAACGTTGCAATTGAGTATCCAGATCGATATGAGGGAAAATCTTTTTCCAGCTGTCATAGTCTTTTTGATGGAGTTTTATCACCTCACCCTTGAATGAATATTGACCTTCCACACGAGGAGCGTTAGCGACTTTCGCTATTGTTTTTATAGGTTCATTGACTGGATCAAAAGAGTGACTGGTTCTGGGTGCAGAATTTTCACCAGGGGGTGGTGCAACAGTTTCACTAGGGGGGTGCAATTCTTTCACTACCCCTAGTGCAGAATTTTCACTAGGGGGTGAATTTTTTGCACCATCTAAATCTAAGATATAAACATTAGACGAATTCCCTTTTTCACCCTTTCTGAAAACTTTTCTAACCAGACCTTGCTGGCATAAATCATCAATATGTTTAATGACACTTCTGCGGCTTATTTCACACTGATCAGCTACGTGCTGGTAAGAGGGAAAACATTCACCTTTATCATTGGCATTATCAGCCAGCTTAAGTAATACCAATTTTCTTGATGGGTTACCGACTTTCATCTGCATGGCTTTAGCCATTAAAATCATGCTCATTTTTCTTATTCCTTGATTGTGACTTTCACCAAGGCTTGTAATTATTCAAGTACGTAAAATTCCTAAAGTGAAACTTCGTTTAATAAATAAACAAAAATATCAACTATCCTGAGATAGATGGTGATTAATGATGATCATCATAGATGTGGTAGAAACTGCCCTCTTAAAGAGGGTTAGTAATGGTTTAGCCTACCAAAGGGTTGATAGGGACTCCCCACACGGGCGGGGCATTCATTGTAAGAAAGCGGGAATGGTTATTTAGAGCCGTATTGCAGCCATTCAGGATCACATTTCAGCGCCCTAGACAATTCCAGAATAAATCTTGGGCGCCGGGTTAATCCTGCTTCAATGCTTTGAATCGCCTGTTGCCGAATACCTACAATTGCAGCAAGTTCAGATTGAGTCATGTTCATTTCTGAACGTCTGATTTTCACACGTTCCGATAATGTTTCCATTGCACCTCCTATACAAAATTTCTTGTATTTAAGATCAAAGTTGCTTGTTTGTCAAATGCAACTTTTCTTGTGAAAATTAGGGATCAGACACAGGAGTAGATATGTCAATTTCAGAGCGCGTCAGAAATCGCAGGATTGAGCTAAACCTAACTCAAGTAGAGTTAGCGGCTCTTGCTGGCGTTAAACAGCAGTCAATTCAGCAATTAGAAAGTGGCATGACAAAGAGGCCACGGTTTTTGCTTGAATTGTCTAAGGCTTTGAAGTGCTCTTTAGAATGGCTGCAATATGGAACTGGTGAGCCTGATGCGGAAGAAATGTTTCAGTCACCTGAAACTTCAATTCAGCCAACCAATGTGAAAATTCCTCCAAACTATAGAAAATTAACCAAGAAACAGGAGGAATTACTGGATCTATTTGAGAGCTTACCCTCAGAAGAGGCAGATCGTTTTTTACGTGAACTGAAAGCAAAATCAGCTCATTTTGCTGCAATTTTTGCCGAAATGTTGGCAAAGTATGGCAGCAAAGCAGGTTAACAAAACATATACAGTTAGTAAACAATAACGATATGAAATGTTAACTACGTCATAAAATTTAATGCAGGAGCTAAAATGGAGTGTAAAGAAAAAATAGCCTTCATTTTTCCAGCGGCTCAAGATGCGAACGGTAACGAAGGGCCTATTCTTAACTTTCAGTGTGAAAAGTTACCTGTCGATACAAAGATAACCGTTGCCGCTGCATTTGTTGGCCTTAAGCAGCTGAAAGAATATCTAATTTCATTAGATATCGTTAATAAAGATGGAGTAACAATCTTAAAAGAATCCCCAGATAAATTACCAGTAAAGGTGCCCGTAACAGCAAATGATGATGATGCAGACCCCGCGGATGTTCCGGGATTTCTTCGTGCTGATCTTTCAGTCAGAATGATGAGTATCGGTGTTCATACTATCAAAATTTCTATTACTAGTGCTAACGAGCTAAGTAAGATACTTCATGAAACAGAAGCTCGCTTTAGAGTTATTCTCAAAGGAGAATTGAGATGAACCCTGAAAGCTCTAACGTTGTTGATTTTTCTAGTGGGAAAAGATTAGTGTCTAATGTTTCACCAAATGATGGACATCATCCCGACAATCAATCATCATTAAAGAATGGCAATGGTGGAGGAGGTGGAAATATGGAAACTAGAGTGAAAAGGCTAGAAGAAGATGTACATTCCATTAAAGTAGATCTCGCTGTCATCAAATCAAACTATGCAACAAAAGCTGATTTGCATGAAGAACTAGGCAAGCAAACTAAATGGATAGCAGCAACCATCATAGCTACAGCGAGTATTGCAATTGCCGTATCTAAGCTGATTTTTTAGTTTTCACTGAAAGCTAAAAAAGCCCTCCCTGGAGGGCTTTTTTTATGCCTGTCACATCCCTTCCTTTGGTCAATTCGCGACCTAAATCACAATATCCCATTCAGAGAAAAATTTATTCCATTTAAAATCAATTTCTTATATTAAACGAAAGGGGAAATGCAAATTTTCTTGTTTACAAAATACAAATTTTCTTGTAATTTTTATCCCAACGAACAGGCAGAACGCCCACGAAGTAGCCGCCAGTGGCATATGAAGAACTGGATGATTCGATACCAAGTTAAAGCAGTACTTACAATGAATGCTCCGCCCGTGTGGAGAGTCCCTACCCAAAGTGATTTTTGGGGCGTGGTTAGCAGAGTCTAAGGATAGACGAAGTGAGTCGCTGGAAAATTTGCGCTCCTCATTTAGAGGACTACAAATTTCAAGCTGTCTCTCAGTTCATTAACTGCGCCCCAAAAATTACTGATTAGGGGTAATCAAATGGAAAGTATCACTATCTTGCCTAAAGGTGGTCGCTTAAGCTCCAAAATGCGCCGTCATCTGAGACGTGGCGATCTGATAACTTGTCATCGTTTAAAAGAGCATATTCGCCAATCCGAAATAAAAACGCTGGAGAATATTATCGATAAAGCGTTTGGTATAGAAACAGAACCACGCAAGGTATTAACACTCAAGCGTAATCCACAAAACGATGGCGCTAATGTAATAAGTAATTTGGTCGCTCAGGTTAAAGGCGATAAGTCTCAAGAACCAAGCTTTAATAATTGCTGCTTACCCAATGCAGCACTTTATTCAACCAAAACCAAATCCCGCCGCAGACTGGAGTCGGGCGGGGTGACAGCGAGATGTTAAATAACAATAGAGGTATTTATGGAACCAGTTAATATAGGAACATTAGAGAGCGAAATAGCAAACACTTTGCAAGAACTACTTAATGCCTTAAAGCACAAGGTGAAAGAAGTGGAGGCTATCACGCCAGAAAGTTTGTTGCTTGGTAAATTTAAGTCTCATCGTGCGCTCGAAGAAAAACACATTATCTTTGGTAAAGAGGTCAGTGATTATGCAATGACTGTGTTAGAGGGTCTAATTAAGCAACCTTTACAGAACGTTGCAGAATCCTGCGCAAAAAAAGGAATGAACGAAAAAGACATACAAGCGGCGACAACCGCCGCTGTAAAAGGGATTTTAGCAGGAGTTAACACTTTACTTGATTCTACTTCGCTTCAAAACCGGATTTAGACCTCATTCCATTTGTTTTTAAGCCTTTTTCGAAATAATTTTTCAATTCGATATATTTTTCGAGAAATTCATCTTGGTACATTTGCATTTTTTCTCGTCTCAAAAACTCAATAGCAAGTTTTGATGCTACTTCTTCAGCAGTCATTTGCTCAGTCCTTCTTAACGTTGGGGAGAGCAAACTATAACCGATTTCTTTGCGTTGGGGAATGCAAGGAACCACCTCGCCTGACGTGGCTAAAAGCAGGCAACTAACCAAATAAACAATATTAATTCTGAGGTGAATAAATATGGATACTAAAGAAATAGCATTAGCGTATCAGAAATTAGAATCAGCAAAAAATACAGAGCAGGCGCTTTCAATGGCTTATCAAATTGCGTCAAACTCTAATATGCCAGATAGCGTTAGAGAATTGTTCACGCAATTAATGAAATCATTTAGTGAGCACCGTAGTGAATTACAAGGTGCAGCTAGTGACATATTATTCAAGTAACTAACTCCAGCTCATTTCCGAGTGGGCTGTGGTGAGTTAATAATTGGAGGATAATAATGAAATTAAATTTAAAAATGTGGGTTGAATTGTCAAACTATGAAGAAATTACGGCATTTGAATTTGTCGATGAGGGGGAATCGGCATCGTTAATATGTGATGATGAAGAATCATTATTATTATCTCTCAATAAATGTCAGGAAATTATCGACGTGATCAGGGGGTCATTAAAAAAGTAGCCTCGCCGATGCGGGGTTTTTTATTACCTGAATAACTGGAGGATTTATGGAGTGGGTTAAGCTCAGTGATAACAGGCCTTCATATGGTAGATATTTAGTGCTGTACCGAAGTTCAATCAATAGAACCCGCTACTCAGTAGCAACATTCTGTGGCGTCACTAGAAGTATCTGCAGTGATGAGCTTATTGATACGTGGTATGTAGAACCCAGCGGAGGTATGCAATTATCTGAATCAGAAATTACACATTACATGCCATTACCAGAACCACCGAAAGGAGAATAACAATGATTGAGGTATTTAAAGCCATGCAAGATTATGAAAATGGGATAACTCCAGAAAAAGAGTTATTACGTGATTATTTTGCTGGTAAGGCATTACATGCATTAATTATTAATTGCACTCTGTTACCCAAGATAGCTGATGGATGGGCAAATTCATTGGCGAAAGAAGCTTACAAAATGGCAGATGGAATGATGAAAGAACGGGAAATAAAATGAATAAAATAACATTAACGATTCAACAAATTCAGCGCCTTTGTGATTTCGTAGGCATCTCTTACGAGAAAGTAGAAGAAGTAAGATTAGGCGAAGAATTTACTATTGGCACTAATTTAGCGATTCAGGATGAAGGCGGTTTTTATATAGAACAACTGGGTGTCTATTGCACTGATTACCCAGAAGACGGCGCAATGCCACTGGAGGATAAATAACAATGCCTAAACACGTTCACGCAGATTTAATCGCAGAGTATGCGAAATTAGCACAGGTTACTGATAAACCGTGGGAATATTTTGAATTTCGATGCAGTGATTATGCGAATTGGGATAAATGCGAAGTAGATATAAGTTTCTTTAGTACTACTCAATACAGATTAAAACCCCGCACTATCAAAATCGGGGAATATGATGTTCCTGAGCCATATAAGGGTGAGCTTAATTTCAGTCAACCATTTTATTATCCATGTATAGACTGCCATGATAAATTTGTGATAACTGCTTGGTGGTGCAAAGAAAACAAGGAGTATATGCATTTAATGAAAAATGGACTTATCCACCTCGACCGCGAATCTGCCGAACTCCACGCCAAAGCGCTTATTGCTCTGACTGCAAAATGATTCCCGATAGTTTCTATTATTATTCACTTTCAATTCTAGCCGTCATATTCACTCTACTTATCGCCAGATAATTAATTATGAAAATCAACAGACGTCTTCTATGTCAGGCGCAAGAACTGGCAGGGATAGCTTGTCATCTGCGTTGTGAAGACGTCTGGTGGCTGGCTATGGAAATACTTAAACGCAGTTATGGGAGGTCATGATGAAAGTATTGGCTTCAAGAGTTTCAGTTCAACAATACTGTCATGGATTAAACGAAGTTGAATTTACAGAAGGTGTTAACCGCATCGAGGGGAAGATAGACGAAATCCTTAATGTCAGCCAATGGGGAATGCCTGAATTAGTTCAATACCTCAATGACATGGATATGATGGATAGCTATTTGAAACAACTCAATACCCAACGGCAAAAAAATAACCCACGCGTCAAGCCTGTTTACCAGCTTGAATTTCACCACTGGAAGCCCATCAAGGCTAAATGGGCTGAATTTACTGACCTGTTCCTTTCATCAAAGATACACGCCATAGTTTGTGGCCGCGCAGGATCTATTTACGAGTACCAGAAAAACGATGAAACAGGAAAAATGGGGTCATGCTCCCAATGATTA
>NZ_JBFPEZ010000001.1:0-30643 GCF_040838225.1 Xenorhabdus sp. SGI246 | reverse complement strand
TTCATGACGACACTATCTAACTTCACTCCACCTTTGAATCGGTGGAGTGAAAACTAAGCGTCAGAAGGCAGGGTGGGATAATGGTTATATGATGAAAGCCTTTCACAGTGGGATTTCCATCTGTATCAGTTAGGCCCGTTTGCCCTGTCCATCAGGCTCTGTTTGATTATTTTGTTATTTCCTCACTAAAATATTTGTCCCAAATACGTTGATAAGTACCGTCAGCATTGAGCTCATTAATGGCTTTATCAACTGCGGTTTTTAATGCAGTGTCGTTCTTGCGCAGGAGTACGGCGGTTTGCGCTGCGTTGGTATCAGTTGCCACTATTTTTACTGGTGCTTCTGGTCGATGTTTTTTGTAGTCGAGATAGGAAAGTTTGTCATTGATGGTGGCATCAGCACGACCTGTACTGACAAGTTCCACCTCTTGATTGAAACCATTTGTACCAATAATTTCGGCGCCGTGTTGACGGGCAATTTGGGCGAAGTTATTGGTCAGGGTATGGGCAGAAGTCCGATCTTTCAAGTCACTGAATGTTTTAATTGTATTGTTATCTGTTCGGGTAATTAACACGGCTTCAGAAATGACATAAGGCAGAGAGAAAATATATTTTTTCTCGCGTTCAGGTGTAATCGCAATTTGGTTCATAACGGCATCTGAGCGTCCGGCATCAAGGCCCGCGATTAATCCATCCCATTTACCTTCAATAAATTCAGGTCTAACTTGCATGCGCTGAGCAATTTCACGACCGATTTCCACATCAAATCCGGTTAATTTTCCAGAAGCATCATGATAACTGAACGGAGCATAAGCCCCTTCCGTTGCGATTCTGAATACCCCTGTGGATTGAATGTTATCAAGGGTCGATTTTGCATAAGCCAAATGTGTAAAGCTTAATTGGAGAATACTTGCTAATAATACTTTGCTTACAATTTTCATTGCACCTTCCTGATAATGAGATTTATTGTCAAATATAATACATAATCAGTTTTTACGTCCAAATAGTTTATATAATATGAAATTATATGATGTGTTTTAATTTTTATATGAAAATATAGTGAGAAAATGGATAGGTGACTATTTGTTCTTGTAAATGATGTTTCTTAATATCATTTTTTGATAATAGATATACAAATTTTAAAAAAATACTTTTGTTTTTGTTTTTATTTATATTATTGATTTTATTCATTTTTATTGAGGTGATTGCAATTTTTCACTCATGCGGAACAGAACTTATTAAATTTATATACAATGCTAATAGTAATCATTATCAAGAATATGGTGTTAAAAGCATTGAAACATCATTTTTTTTAATGTAAAGTTTTTTTACTTCGCGAATTTTGTTGTGAATTTATTGATATTAAAAGTTGGTTCTCAATGCAAAACTCATTATTCAGAAAAGGGATGCTAGATTCTTTGCCCGTCTGTATTTCTTTTTTCCTTATTTTTGCTTCTGTTGGTGCTCTTTATCAAAATAAAGGAATTTCATTAATAGAGACTATGGCAGGGTCTGTATTCACTTTTGCTGCACCTTTGCAGGTAGCTGTTGTTAATTATCTTGCTAATGGAGTTTTCTTATCAGTGATAATACTGACTCTGATCATAAACTTTCGTTTTTTTCTGATGTCTATGGTCATGTCACAGTATTTTCATGGTATATCAAAAGGCAAGATCTTATTGTCAATGTTAGCATTTAGCGCCAGTACATACACCGTGACTCATGCTCATCTAATTGCAGAGAAAATCCCTGATGGAAAATCTCAATTTAATTATTATCTAGGTGTATCTATACCAAGTTTTGTGATTGCTGTTTTGGCAACGTTGCTAGGGTATGTGTCTTCAAATTATTTGAATTATGATTCTATTTCTCTTTTTTTAATGATGTTAATTCCGATACATTTTTCATCCCTTGCGGCTAAGCGGGCAGGAAAAGATTTGTCTGTTTTTGCTACATTAATAGGAGGGATATGTGCTCCATTCATTAATGAAATAAATATTCAACTTATGGATATCGTGATACCTATTATAGTCGGAATGTGTATTGCATTTTATGAGTTAAGAATTAAAGAGAGAGCATGATTATGATGATAATCTTATTGATGGGAGCCATGAGTTTTTTTCTTAGGGTGATACCATTTTTAATAAGTAACAAAAAAATTAAAAAAGATGGTTTTCTTATTACATCTCTAGACTATTCCGTATGCTTTATTCTTGGCAGTATTATCGTGAATATCTCTCTTGATAATATAAAAATTAGCCATTTGCTTTCTGACTTTGAAATTAAATATGTGCTGGCAATAGTTACTGTTATAATTGCATATTTTATTAGTAAACGCACGGGTTCTATATTAAAGAGCCTAATTATATCATCTATATTATTTATATTAATATCATGGTGTTTGAATGAAAAAAATATGTTTTTTTGATACAACATTAAGAGATGGTGAGCAGGGAATTGGGTATTTGCTCTCGAATGAAAAAAAATTAAAATTATTACCATATTTAATTGATTTAGGTGTTGATTCTATTGAGATTGGCATGGTAACAGATGAATACAGTGAGAAGTTTTTTTATGAAGCAGCATCATCTAATATAGATTTCAAAGATACTTATATTGCTTCATTATGCCGATTGAAACTAGATGACATTGAAAAAACAATTTCGGCTTTAAGTCAATTTAAAAAAACTAAACTAAACTAAACTTACTATGTGTTGGTTCAGAAATACATATCAAGAAGAAATTTGATTCAACCAAAGACAAGATACTATTAATGCTAAAAGATTCTTTGGAATATATATCAAATAGTTATTATACAGGTAAAGTGTCAGCCATTTTAGAAGATTCATCAAGAGGAAGCTTTGAACTTTTAGAGGAGAAAATTAATTTACTGACATCTTATCATGTCAACGATATCTGTTTTGCAGATACAACAGGTTGTGCTACACCATTATATATTAATAAACTTATTAGTTTTTTTAAAAATAAATTCCCTGATGTAAGGTTCTCCGTTCACTGTCATAACGATTTGGGTTTAGCAGTTGCTAATTCAATCAGTGCAATTGATGCTGGAGCTGATGAAGTACAAGTGACATTGGGAGGTGTCGGAGAACGTTGTGGAAATGCTTCATTTGAAGAGGTTATGGCCATTCTCTCTTATAGAAGTGAATATAATAATAGGTTTAAAACCGATATTGTTATGAAGGATCTGATTGAATTATGTAACTTTTATTATAAGGTTATGAATAAATTACCTTACCCAAATAAGCCATTATTAGGAAAGCACGCGTTTTCAACATGTGCTGGTATTCATCAAAGCGGAATAAAAAGATTCCCTGAAACTTATGAATTTATTAACCCAGAGCATTTAGGTTTAGAAAGAAAGTTCTATTTTAATAGATTGTCTAGCAATAAAATTTCTCAGCAAGAGTTGTAATAGGAAAAATTATGAATATTTCTCAAAAAATTGGCTTCTCAACAAATATTTTTGAAAATCCAGCAGACATTGACGTGTTAGTTGATAAGTTAAGCAAAAATTTTAAGAATATTGAAATTGAATTTGAAAAAGAGTTAAGGGATTTAATTGATTACTATCCTGAGAAATGGAATGAAAAAGTTTTTGTATTGAATAAATTAAAAGAAGAGAATGATCTTTATTATTCCGTTCATGCCCCCTATATCGGTATAAAAACAGATATTGCCAACAGTGAAGAGCTGGACAGAATTATTGCTGTTGATTATCTCTCGACATTCATTCATGAAGCTAAGAAGATCGGTGCTAAATTTATCACGATACATCCGGGTTATCTGGAATTTGATGATAATGGAATATCTGAATTTGATTTCAAACAGCTATCTAAATCTATCCAGAAATTATCGGAAATAGCTAAAGAAAATGATATTACCATTTTATTGGAAAATACAGGAAGTGATAGAGAAAAGTATATCGTTTTAAGCGATGAACAGCATGAGATCTTATGTAATCAATATGGTGTATTCTTAACATTGGACATTGTGCATTTTGAGTCATTTATGCATAAAAAAAGTACTAGAGAATATAATGAAGCATTAAAAAGAATTATCCCATATATTAAGAATGCACATTTCAATGATGTCCTAAACGGTGAACATGTTCATTTGCCATTAGGTGAAGGGAACTTCGACTATCACAGAGTATTATCTTTTATGGCGAGTGTAGGGTATCAGGGGAATTTTATTGTTGAAGAATCTGGCGGTGGTTTCTCACCAGAAGAGTTTATTGCATCAGGGAAGAGATATATTGAATACTTAAATGGCATGGAATGATTTTGACGAAAGTATGAAACATCTTGTTAGTATCAATAAATCAGAAATCGAATTTTTTTCTGATGAAAAATTCACTATATTGGAACAGGCCGAGCTTAGCGGGCACTCGTTAAAGAATGGCTGTCGGTTGGGAGCCTGCCGGGTTTGTAAGTTAAAATTACTATCTGGTGATATAGAATATACTATCGGTAATAAAATTGGATTAACTAAAAAAGAATTAAATGAGAATTATTTTTTACCATGCTGTGCTATTGCTAGAAGTAACATCGTTTGTGAGCTAGCTGGAGATAGTAAAACTTTCTCTGATACTAAAGAAGGTGCTGTTATATGTGATATAAAAAGATCACCTGGAATTACTATCTTAAGATTCAAGTTATCAAAAAAATCTAAAATGAATTTTATTCCGGGTCAGTATATTGGTATAGAAGTGCCTAATGGAAAGTATCGATATTATTCTGTTGCTAATATTCCGAAAAATGATGGGTATGTTGAAATTCATGTAGCTAAGAATAAAAATGGCGTTTTTTCAGATTTAATTTGTGAGAAACTTGAAGTCAATGATGTATTGTGGATATATGGGCCTTATGGTGACTTTATTTCCGGATATCATGATGAGGTGAGAGATATTGTTTTTGTTGCGACAGGAACAGGTTTTGCACCAATAAAATCCATAATAGAATCTGGTGTATTCAATGAACGGAAAATTTATCTTTTCTGGGGAGGAAGAAGAAAAGTAGATCACTATTTCTCTGATATTATAGATAATTGGAAAAGCACACTACAAAACTTCTATTTTAAGATGGCTTTATCCCGCCATAGTGAAGATGAATATTTGGAAAGTTATAGTGGATATGTACAAGATATTTTCAAAAAGGAAATTGGCTTGAATGATAAAATTGAAGTCTATATGTGTGGCTCTCCTAATATGATTAATGATATGTCTAAGCTATTAAAAAATGATTATCAACTACATGAGGATTATATTCATGTTGATGTATTCTATCCAAATAGCTAAGTGTTTCCAATTTATGAACATTATGATGTAATTGTTTATAATCTATATAAATTAGCTTATTGAAAAATCTTAAATTACTTTGAGGAAGAAAAGCCACTGCATTTTTTGCAGTGGCTTCATTAAATTCAAGAAATATTACAAAGCAGCAATGGTCTCTTTTTGTGCCAATAATTTTTCTTTAGCAGCATTGTTTGTTGCCAGACGCTCACGCTCTTTGGTAACAACGGCTTCTGGTGCTCGGCTGACAAAACCTTCGTTAGCCAGTTTGACTTCGATGCTGTTGATTTCTTTATCCAGCTTCTCGATTTCTTTATCCAGACGAGCGAGTTCTGCGTTTTTATCGATCAAACCCGCCATTGGGATCAGTATTTCTGCATCGGTAATCAGTTTGGTTACAGAAACTGGTGCTTCTTCTCCTGCTGCCAATACAGTAACAGAAGAGAGACGGCCCATTGCTTGAATAAAGTTAAGGTTTTCAGCTACACGACGTTGTGCATCAGTATTTGCATCACGTAGCAGAACTTCCAGCGGCTTGCTTGGTGCAATGTTCATTTCTGCACGAATATTACGTACCGCAATGATCGCTTCCTTGATCCATTCCAGATCGTTTAGTGCCAGTTCATCAACTTTCGCCTGATCGAATTCAGGGAAAGGTTGCAGCATGATGGTATCCGCATCAATACCTTTAACCACTTTCACACGTTGCCAGATAGTTTCGGTGATGAATGGAATGATTGGATGTGCCAGACGCAGTAAACCTTCCAACACTTCGAGCAGAGTATGACGCGCTGCGCGAATTTCTGCTTCAGTACCTTTGTTGATGGCAGGTTTGGACAGTTCCAGATACCAGTCACAGAATTGGTTCCATGTGAATTCGTAAAGAATATTGGCGGCAATATCGAAACGGTAAGTATCCAATGCTTCGCGATAGGCTTTTACTGTCTGGTTGAATTCAGCCAAAATCCAACTGTCTGCCAGTGACAGTGACATTTCACCACCATTCTGGCCACAATCTTGTCCTTCGGTATTTATCAGCACAAAACGGCTGGCGTTCCATAGCTTGTTACAGAAGTTGCGATAACCTTGCAGGCGTTTCATATCCCAGTTGATATCGCGGCCAGTAGAAGCCAGTGCTGCCAGAGTGAAACGCAGGGCGTCAGTGCCGTGGGCTTCAATGCCTTCCGGGAACTGTTTTTCAGTACGCTTGCGGATTTTCTCTGCCATTTGCGGCTGCATCATATTTCCGGTACGTTTTTCCAGCAGAGTTTCCAGCGGGATACCGTCAATCATATCCAATGGGTCGATAACATTCCCTTTGGATTTTGACATCTTCTGACCTTCTTCATCGCGGATCAGACCGGTCATATAGACAGTTTTGAATGGTACTTGTGGTTTGCCGTTTTCATCTTTGATGAAGTGCATGGTCATCATGATCATGCGGGCAATCCAGAAGAAGATGATGTCAAAACCACTGACCAGCACATTCGTTGGGTGAAAGGCTTTCAACGCTTCAGTTTGCTCAGGCCAGCCGAGGGTAGAGAACGTCCATAGGCCAGAAGAGAACCAGGTATCCAGTACGTCTTCGTCCTGAGTCAGTGTAATATCTGCACTCAGATTGTTTTCGCGGCGGACTTCTTCTTCATCACGTCCAACATAAACATTTCCTTGTGCGTCATACCATGCCGGAATACGGTGGCCCCACCACAATTGACGGGAAATACACCAATCCTGAATATCACGCATCCAGGAGTAGTACATGTTCTCGTACTGTTTTGGAACGAACTGGATATCACCGTTTTCAACCGCTTCAATTGCCACTTTTACCAGTGGTGCTGTACGCACATACCATTGGTCAGTCAGCATTGGCTCGATAACCACGCCGCCACGGTCACCATAAGGTACGGTCAGATCATGAGGTTTGATTTCTACCAGCAGGCCCAGTTTTTCAAATTCAGCAACAATCGCCTTACGCGCAGCAAAGCGTTCCATGCTACGGTATTCAGCAGGGATCTCGGTCGAGTAACTGTCAGAAACTTCACCATTAGTGTTGAAAACTTCTGCGGCTTCGCGGATATCACCATCAAAGGTCAGGATGTTGATCATTGGCAGACTGTGGCGTTTACCGACTTCATAGTCATTGAAATCGTGAGCCGGAGTGATTTTCACACAGCCGGTGCCTTTTTCCATATCTGCATGCTCATCTCCCACGATAGGAATACGACGGTTGACCAGTGGCAGGATGATTTCTTTGCCAATCAGATCCTTATAACGCGGATCTTCCGGGTTAACAGCAACGCCGGTATCCCCTAGCATAGTTTCCGGGCGGGTGGTCGCAACAATCAGGTAATCTTTGCCTTCGGCGGTCTTGGCTCCATCAGCTAATGGATAACGCAGATGCCACATAGAACCTTTAACTTCGCGGTTTTCGACTTCCAGATCAGAAATCGCGGTGCGCAGTTTAGGGTCCCAGTTAACCAGACGTTTGCCACGGTAAATCAGATCTTCTTGATACAGGTGAACAAAGGCTTCTTTAACGGCTTTTGACAAACCCTCATCCATAGTGAAGCGTTCACGCTCCCAATCTACAGAGTTACCCAGACGGCGCATTTGGTTGGTGATAGTGCCGCCTGATTCCGCTTTCCATTGCCAAATCTTGTCAATAAAAGCATCGCGGCCGTAATCGTGGCGGGTTTTGTTTTCTTCTGCCGCGATTTTGCGCTCGACAACCATTTGCGTTGCGATACCTGCGTGGTCAGTACCGACTTGCCATAGCGTGTTTTTGCCCTGCATGCGTTGATAGCGCACCATAGTATCCATGATCGTTTGCTGGAATGCGTGCCCCATATGCAGGCTGCCAGTCACGTTTGGTGGCGGAATGACGATACAGAAACTTTCACGGCTGGTATCGCCATTTGGCTTGAAATAACCGCTCTTTTCCCAGTGGTTATAAAGAGGTTGCTCTATCTCTGTCGGATTGTATGTTTTATCGAGAGATGGCTCAGATTGCGTTTTAGTAGCGGGTGTCTTTTCCATTGTATCTTGATATTTAATAGGTTGGCGGGGTTGCCATGGTCAAATTAAAGCCGACGCTACGATAGGATTTATACCGTTCGCGCGCTAACTGTTTCAGATTTTCATCAATAGGGACGAAGTCTATCACTTCATGGAAAGCTGTGGCAAAGTCTACAAAATGAGGAAGCAGTGTGATCAGAATATCACGGGGAGCGTTGCCTCTTTTTTGCGGCCAGCACAGCTCTACAGGGGCACCATAACGGGGGCCTTCTCCTGCAAGGTTATGTGGCACAAATTGACCTGGCTCTCGTTGCCATAGTGCTTCATCCAGTTTTTCGGCCTGTTGTTGGCTTTCACAAGCAATCAGAACCCGCTTCCCTGCACGCCATTGATCAGCAGCCAACTGACATGCCAGCCATTCATGCGGCTGCAATTCATCAAAAGACGATGATTCTTCCTGTAACGGTTTTTCCAATAACAGCTTTTCCGGTAACAGCTTTTCTAATAAATAGAAAGTAGCATTTTTCATAAATTCTTTTACTGACAATGTCTCATGATTACAGAAAACGAGTTATAGAAAAAATGATAGGCAAAGTGACGGAAAAGGGTATTGCTGTTGCAATACCCTCAATCCCGTTGACTTTTTTAATACCTTTTACGTTAGCCTTTATGCAAAAAATGGCTAGTTTGGGTATTAATCATCCGCATTCAGACCCGCACGATTTAACAGGAATTGTGACAATAGTGCAACCGGACGACCCGTTGCTCCTTTTGTCTTACCTGAACGCCATGCTGTACCGGCGATATCCAGATGTGCCCAGTTGTATTTAGCTGTAAACCGGGACAGGAAAGCACCGGCAGTGATTGCGCCGCCAAGACGTCCGCACGCGTTGACCATATCCGCAAAATTGGATTCTAACTGTTCGGAATATTCGTCACCCAGTGGCAGACGCCATGCACGATCTCCCGCTTGTTCTGACGCGTTCAGTAGCTCATGTGCAAGCGGGTTATGATTGGACATTAAGCCTGTGTAGTGGTTTCCCAACGCAACCATGCAAGCGCCTGTCAGAGTAGCAACATCAATAACCAGTTCTGGCTCGAAACGTTCAACATATGTCAGCGCATCACATAATACCAGACGGCCTTCCGCATCCGTATTCGTTACTTCAACAGTTTGACCGGACATGGTGGTTAAAATGTCACTGGGGCGATAAGCATGACCACCGGGCATGTTTTCGCATCCAGCCAATACCCCAATAACGTTAATAGGTAATTGCAGTTCTGCAACAACGCGCATAGCACCATAAACAGAAGCAGCTCCTCCCATGTCGCATTTCATCTCTTCCATGCCTTCGGCTGGTTTGAGTGAAATACCGCCAGAATCGAAAGTCAGCCCTTTACCCACTAACACGATCGGTTTCGCATTAGGATCTTTGCTGCCTTTATATTCGATCACTGACATCAGAGATTCGTTCTGCGAACCTTGCCCCACTGCCAGGTAGGCATTCATGCCTAACTCTTTCATCTGTTCTTCACCAATCACTTTGGTGATCAGATTGTCAGCACTGTCAGCAAGCTGGCGTGCCTGTGATGCAAGGTACGCAGCATTACAGATATTGGGTGGCATATTGACCAGATCTTTCGTCGCCTTAATACCGGATGCAATGGCAAGACCATGCTGAATAGCGCGTTCACCGCTGGTCAATTCACGGCGAGTTGGCACATTGAAAACCATCTTACGCAAAGGGCGACGCAGTTCATTTTTGCTGCTCTTAAGCTGATCGAAAACATACAGAGATTCTTTTGCTGTTTCGACAGCCTGACGCACTTTCCAATAGTTATTGCGCCCTTTGACGTGTAATTCTGTCAAGAAACAGACCGCTTCCATTGACCCAGTTTCATTAAGAGTGCTGATCGTTTTCTGGATAATCTGCTTATACTGGCGCTCGTCCAGTTCACGTTCTTTTCCGCATCCAACCAACAGAATGCGTTCAGACAGCACGTTAGGAACGTGATGCAGCAATAGGGTTTGGCCCACTTTGCCTTCAAGTTCACCGCGGCGCAGTAAGGCACTAATATAACCGTTACTTATTTTGTCAAGTTGCTCTGCGATAGGGGACAGACGGCGAGGTTCAAATACGCCGACAATAATACACGCACTGCGTTGTTTTTCCGGGCTACCGCTTTTTACACTAAACTCCATGCGTTCTCCTGAATCTTAAAGACAAAGACAGATACAATCGCTAAAATACCACGTTCCGCGTTAAATCATCCCAAATAAAGTTCTCTGTTATGTTAAGCTAAGCATATTAATTTTAGATACTTAACTAACGATAACTGTGCTCTAATTGAGAACGAATATATGGAATGCTTTGGTATCATTTTAGCAATGGGAAAGCCAAACTGATTCATATAAATGGTAGATATACGACGAAGTTAGCGACTTTCCTGCAAAAAGACAAGTTTTCACAGGCGTAATAAGCGTGATCATCATTAGATATCTGGTACGGGAAACCTTGAAAAGTCAAATCGCAATACTTTTCATCTTATTACTGATCTTTTTCTGTCAGAAATTAGTTGAGGTATTGGGTGCGGCAGTAGAAGGTAATATTCCCGCAAATTTAGTTTTATCCTTGTTAGGCTTAGGTGTGCCGGAAATGGCGCAGCTAATTTTACCTCTGAGTTTGTTTCTTGGGGTATTAATGACATTTAGCAAACTCTATACGGAAAGCGAAATCACTGTCATGCATGCCTGTGGTTTAGGTAAAGGTGTGTTGGTGAAATCAGCGCTTATCCTGGCTCTGCTTACCGCCATGCTGGCAGCAGCCAATGTTATCTGGTTCACGCCATGGTCATCTAAATATCAGGAACAAGTACTGGCGGATGCAAAAGCAAACCCAAGCCTTGCGGCGATAATGGAAGGGCAGTTCAAACCGTCCAGAGATGGTAATATGGTGTTGTATATCGGTGATGTCAAAGGAAATAATTTTGAGAATGTATTCCTTGCTCAGCTTCGACCAGTGCATAATCAGCGGCCTTCTGTGGTTATCGCTGATGGTGGGCATATGGAAGAGTTACCGAATGGCAATCAGGTAGCGGTACTGCATGAAGGAACACGTTACGAAGGTACTGCATTGTTACGTGATTTCCGCATCACAGAATTTCAAAACTATCGGGCAGTCATAGGGCACCAAAGCCCGGAAATTGACAGTGGCAAAGTTGAACAAAAATCAATGGATGAGCTGTGGCATGGCAACGATCCGGATTCCCGTTCAGAGTTCCACTGGCGTTTAACCCTGATTGTTTCTGTCTTGGTTATGGCGCTGATGGTTGTTCCGCTCAGTGCAGTCAACCCGCGTCAGGGACGTGTGCTCAGTATGTTGCCAGCCATGTTGCTCTATCTAATTTTTTTCCTGTTGCAAAGTTCTCTCCATTCCAATGGCGGTAAGGGCAAACTTAACCCTCTGTTTTGGATGTGGCTGGTTAACGGTGTGTATTTTGCTTTGGCACTGGTGCTCAACGTATGGGATACCGTCCCGATGCGTAAGCTGCGTTCACGCTTTAAGATCCAAGGAGCGGCGTGATGTTTGGTGTATTAGATAGATATATCGGGCGGACGATCCTACAAACCATTCTGATGACGCTGTTCACTCTGGTGTCACTGTCCGGCATCATCAAATTTGTTGATCAGCTTCGTAAAGTCGGTCAGGGGGAATATACTGCTCTTTCTGCCGGTATTTATACGCTGCTGAGCGTTCCCAAAGATATTCAGATTTTCTTCCCGATGGCTGCATTGCTAGGCGCACTTTTGGGTTTGGGTGCGTTGGCAACCCGCAGTGAGCTGGTCGTCATGCAGGCTGCTGGTTTTACCCGCTTACAAGTGGCTGGTTCGGTAATGAAAACCGCGATCCCCTTGGTTCTGCTGACGATGGTTATCGGTGAATGGGTGGCTCCACAAGGTGAACAAATTGCCCGTAACTTCCGTTCCCAAAAGATGTATGACGGTTCT
Source organism: Xenorhabdus sp. SGI246 (assembly GCF_040838225.1). Taxonomy (NCBI): domain Bacteria; kingdom Pseudomonadati; phylum Pseudomonadota; class Gammaproteobacteria; order Enterobacterales; family Morganellaceae; genus Xenorhabdus; species Xenorhabdus sp. SGI246. The sequence goes on along the minus strand of NZ_JBFPEZ010000001.1, from coordinate 18,303 downwards.
TTAGTATCCACGGCTAAAGGGATTTGGACAAAGGATGGTCAGGATTTTGTCTACATTCAGAGTGTGGGTAAAGATAATTCACTGAATGGTATAAGTATTTATCATGTTGATGATAAAAGAAAACTGTTATCCGTGAAGTATGCCGCGTCTGCTGTGTATGATCAGGACAACAAGCAGTGGAAGTTGTCTCAGGTTGAAGAATCTGATTTAAGTCAGTTCGGTCGGATCACTGGCTCGCAGCGTATCTCTGCTGACTGGAAAAGTTGGCTGACACCAGAAAAACTGGGGGTTGTTGCTCTTGAGCCTGCTGCACTCTCCATTCGTGGTCTGCATCAATATATTACTTACCTGAAACAGGGTCAGCAGGATGCCGGGCGCTACGAACTCAATATGTGGAAAAAGATCTTTGCCCCGTTATCCGTTGCAGTCATGATGCTGATGGCACTCTCCTTTATCTTTGGCCCATTGCGTAGTGTTCCTATGGGATTAAGGGTTGTAGTGGGGATAAGTACTGGCTTTATCTTTTATGTCCTGAATGAGATATTCGGCCCACTCAGCTTAGTTTATAGTATGCCACCCGTATTGGGAGCACTGTTGCCAAGTTTGTTATTCTTTGTAGTGAGTATTTATTTACTTTTGTACCGAAAATAACAGTGTCAAATTGACATATCATTAAGTTGACTTATCGCTCTCGCTTTCAAAAGTGAGAGCGATTTTTCATGGTTAAATATCGTGATTTCTATTTTTATTCCATAAGAGTTTTTATGATATTGTTTTCGGCATAATGACTTTGAGTAATGATTTACTGGCGAAAGCAATGATACCAAATCTTCATGCCATTCAGCGGATAAGGGGTGGTTTACAGATTCTTTTGCAGCCACATTCTCCAGATTGCTACTAATGGAAAAATTAAGGTAATAAGTGCTAAGAAAGAAGTATTAGAGATTCGCATCAAAAAAATTATGAAACCTGTGATCCGGCTTTTATAGGGGATATATTGAATGGTCGAGTATTCTTTTGTAACGGAAATTCCAGTAGAAATATAAATGATTTTCTCGACGGGATATTAAAAAAAGAACAATGATAATGTCCAAAAATAGGATAGTAATAATGTAACCAAGCTGAGATTACACCAGTAAAGCTCAGCTTGGTATTTTTTATTGATTATTTTTTACCAATGAAGGAAATACTGAATTTGAATTGTGATTCTGTGCCAGCGCAGTGATCAGCTCATTCACACCCTTAGTAACACGATGGAATTTACTGTGTTCTTTGCGGGTCATTACCACAAATACTCCGATATTCTGTTCAGGGATCATCGCCATATAAGTATTGAACCCGCCGCCGCCGCCAGTTTTCTGATAGATACCCGGAATATCTTTCTTGCTATTCATATAAACCCAACCGAGCCCGATACCATCGGCCTGGCCTGCCACATCCATTCCTTTGATTGACGTCAAATCGGTGCGTTTAAAGTAGATACCCTGTTCACGGCTGGCTGTCTGCTTCCTCAACTGATTGTGAGAAGATAAAAACTGTTGCATCCAACGCTGCATATCGGCGGGGGTAGAATAAATTCCTCCACTGCCTGCTGCGGCAATAGTACTGATACAGGGACTGGATTTGACCCCTTTCATCAACCGGGCGCATTGAGTTTGGGTGGGAGTCAGGGTGGTATCTTCCATCTTATAAGGATGGGTGATTTCTTCTCGCAGAAGGCGCGGGTAAGGTTCTCCTGTCGCCTTGGAAAGCGCATCTGCCAATAAATCGTAGGCTAGATTGGAATAAGAAGCAGTTGTACCAGGAACGGCATTTATCTCAGCGGATTTTAGCCAAGTCCAACGATTGGATTGTGTTGGCCAGATAAACACCGGGCGACCCCACTTTCCTCCGGGTTGTTCCCGTGGTAGCCCACTGGTATGACTTGCCAGATGATACAACCGAATGGGTTGATTTGCGCTAAAGTTTGGCACATGCACACCATAATAGGAATATTTCTGCAATGGGTCGGTGATCCTAATTCTTTTTTTCTCTGCCAGCTTGATCATCACCTCACTGGTCATCAATTTGGTGAGAGAAGCGATACGAATTAAAGAATTCTGACTTGGCTTAATGCCACTCCCTGGATAAGTTTCTCCAAAACTGTGATGCATGACCTGATTATTATCAATAACCACCATTGCCATACCTAACGGATTACCTTCATCAAAAATTGACTGGGCATATTGTTCAACCAATGCTGAAGCTAGTTTTCGGCTGGCGGCATTGCTGTCAAACACTTCCCATTTTGTGGGCTGTGAACTTGGGCGCTGGCGTGAATGACCAGAAGTAGCGCAAGCTGAAAGCGCCAATGAAAGAGCGGAAACTATACAAAATTTATAGAGCCGTTTGTTCATTTTGGGATTAACCAATCAGGGAACATAATTTAAGTGGGTGGGACAAAACCGTTATTTGTTCTTCTTAAATATCGCAATAACGGCACCGATAATGAAACCCAACAGAATACCAGCGAAGATCCAATTGATAAGAGTCATAGTTATTTACCTCAAGACAGTGTTTTGCTTTGAATTATATAAGGTGTTTATGGGTTGTCTATTGGTGATAAGGCGTTATAACAGGTTGATTGATGTTAAATAGAATGAATGAAGGCTGAGATTTGCGCTTTTTTGTGTCGGAACAGGTAGGTTTGCTTTTTTTTTCAGCACTTGAACAAAATTGGAAGGATAAGTGTTGCGAATGGTCTTCTGACAAGTATAATGAGTCTCGTTTTCCGAACCCTTCAGTGCCGAAGTGGCGAAATCGGTAGACGCAGTTGATTCAAAATCAACCGCCTTCGGGTGTGCCGGTTCGAGTCCGGCCTTCGGCACCATTCGTTAGTTTTCTAACGTCTACCCAAGTCTACAAACTCCCTAAAAATCCCAATAAATCAAGATACTTAGTTATTTTGCCGTCTACTGTGGTCTGTTGCAATCAACTCGCACCAAGGGGCATAATTTGGGGCATCTACACTTCGATTGTAAATGTGCCCCAAAAATGAAACTAAACGCCCGACAAATCGAGACTGCGAAACCGAAAGAGAAATCCTATAAATTAGCGGATGGCGCTGGCTTTTGGTGTTTACCCTGCTGTCTCATTAGCTAATGCACACGCCAAACGGGACGAAGCTAAGAAGTTGCTGCTCCCAAAGAAGAGAAAAAAGACTCACATTTGTTCGTTCCAACTTGGATTTTGGAGCAATATGCTCTATACGACAATTGCTTGGTGAATTTAAGATCAGGCTCTCACGCAACCGGACGTGAAGTAGGCTCAGTGGAAGAGAAGCTGTAAAATGTATCATTTTTTAACTGGTTAAGATAAATGTCGCAAATCATCGTTTCGCTTCCACTTAGCCGAATTGGGCAAACTGGTGAACGAGCGCACCGGGTTGATTCCAAATAATTAGTTATAAGATTCATTATTAAAATAATAAAAATAATTCTAATAAATGAATGTCTTATATTATCAGAAAAGCGTTTTGTTTTTGTATGACGATCATTGATATGAAAAAGGCTTTAGGATGTTGTGACGAAAGGAGAATATCGGCATTGGTTGGTGACTTTAGTGAGCAGAGTAATGAAACGATTGATGTGAAGGAAGGTTTTGACGGTTTGGGTAATTTATTGAAAGAAAAAAGGTTTTTTAGTTCAAAAAACAATCAATAAGAAATCATTTCCAACTGGATAATTTGGGTTCAGAATGGCATGAAATGTCATCATTCATGAAATGTTAATAAAAAATGGCTTATTGCCATTATTTCAGCTTTCAATTTCGGCGTACTGCGTTTATTATGCGCGCTTCGTAATTTCAACCGGCGCCACTGGCTTTGAGCTTCAGCGGAGAAATGATGCCTCCTGCTAGCTGACACAGTCTTTTCCCGTGGCGGTTCTATCTGCATTATTCCAAGGGATAGATGATAGCATAAATGACTGAGACTACCTCTCTGATACCGCTCGTTGAACTAAAAGCCTTGAGTAAGGGCTTCGACGGCAAACAAGTTATTTCACAGCTCGATCTGACAATCAATGATGGCGAGTTCTTGACCATTCTTGGGCCATCCGGTTGTGGCAAAACCACAGTACTTCGTCTGATTGCCGGGCTGGAAGGTGCTGATAGTGGCAAAATTTTACTGGAAGGGCAGGATATTACCGATATTCCGGCGGAACACCGTCACGTTAATACAGTCTTCCAGAGTTATGCCCTGTTCCCCCACATGACCGTATTTGAAAATGTTGCTTTTGGGCTACGTATGCAAAAAACACCGGAAAAAGAGATTGCTCCGCGTGTTGAAGAAGCATTACGCATGGTACAGCTTGAAGAGTTTGCTCAGCGTAAACCCGCTCAGCTTTCCGGCGGGCAGCAGCAACGTGTGGCGATTGCCCGTGCGGTTGTTAACAAACCGAAGGTTCTTCTGCTGGATGAATCGCTGTCGGCGCTCGATTATAAGCTGCGTAAGCAGATGCAGAACGAGTTAAAAGCGCTCCAGCGTAAACTGGGTATCACCTTTATTTTCGTGACGCATGATCAGGAAGAAGCACTGGTGATGTCTGACCGTATTGTGGTTATGCGTGATGGACGTATTGAACAGGATGGTACACCCAGAGAGATCTATGAAGAGCCGAAAAATTTGTTTGTTGCCCGTTTTATCGGTGAAATCAATATCTTTGATGCCAAAGTGTTGCATCGTGTCGATGAGCAACGCATACGCGCTGATGTGGAAGGTCATGAATGTGATATCTTCACGCCTCTGCCAGTAACCGCCGGACAAACGTTGAAGGTACTGCTACGCCCGGAAGATTTGCGTGTAGAGGAGATCAACAATAGTGAGCAGGTGTCAGGTCTGATTGGTTATGTACGTGAACGTAACTACAAAGGCATGACGCTGGATTCCGTGGTCGAGATGGAAAACGGCAAAATGGTGATGGTGAGCGAGTTCTTCAATGAAGATGATCCCGATGTTGACCATTCCTTGAACCAGAAGATTGCTGTCACTTGGGTAGAAAGCTGGGAGGTTGTGCTGGTCGATGAAGAAGACGCGTAAACTATTCCAGAATATTGTCATTACAGGCATGGTTTTTTGGCTGATACTGTTTGTTTTTCTGCCGAACTTGATGATTATCGGAACCAGCTTTCTGACTCGTGATGATGCTAATCTGGTGCAGATGGTCTTTTCACTGGATAACTATACCCGCTTGTTCGATCCGCTATACGCCGAGGTGCTGATACACTCGCTGAATATGGCTATCGTTGCAACGTTGTGTTGTTTGGTGATTGGTTATCCATTTGCTTTTTTTATGGCGCGGATGCCGAAAAAGCTGCGCCCTCTGCTATTGTTCTTGCTGATCCTGCCATTCTGGACGAACTCTTTAATTCGTATTTATGGCTTGAAGATGTTTCTCAGTACCCGCGGTTATATGAATGATTTTCTGCTGTGGACTGGGATTATCGATAAACCGCTACGCCTTATGTATACCCCCGAAGCTGTGGTATTGGGGCTGGTTTATATTCTGCTGCCATTTATGGTGATGCCTCTCTATTCCAGTATTGAGAAGCTGGATAAATCTTGTCTGGAAGCGGCACGTGATCTGGGAGCAGGGAAATTGCAGACTTTTGTCCGTATCATCATACCGCTGACTATGCCGGGTATTATTGCTGGCTGCCTGTTGGTGTTGCTGCCTGCGATGGGGCTGTTCTATGTGGCTGATTTGATGGGTGGGGCGAAAAACCTGTTGATCGGTAATGTGATTAAAAGTCAGTTCCTCAACATTCGCGATTGGCCGTTTGGTGCGGCAACCAGTATCTGTCTGACGCTGGTTATGGGGCTGATGTTATGGATTTACTATCGTGCGGCTAATCTGCTGAACAAGAAGGTGGAACTGGAATGATCGGACGCCTGTTGCGCGGTGGTTTTATGACTATCGTTTACGCTTACCTGTATATCCCGATTATTATTCTGCTGGTAAGTTCGTTTAACCAGTCACGCTTTGGCATTAGCTGGCAGGGGTTCACGACAGAATGGTACAGCCTGTTATTCAGTAATGACAGCCTGTTGCAAGCCGCAGGGCATTCTCTGACAATGGCAGTTGTTTCCTCCACATTTGCTACGATGATTGGTTCATTAACCGCGGTTGCCCTGTATCGTTATTCATTCCGTGGCAAAAAGTTTGTTAGCGGTATGCTGTTTGTGGTGATGATGTCGCCGGATATTGTGATGGCGATTTCATTGCTGGTGCTGTTCATGCTGCTGGGCGTTTCATTGGGATTCTGGTCACTACTGTTTTCTCACATTACTTTTTGTTTACCGTTTGTGGTGGTGACTGTCTATTCCCGTCTGAAAGATTTTGATGTCAAAATGCTGGAAGCGGCCCGTGATTTGGGGGCGAGTGAATTGACTATCCTGCGTAAGATTATTCTGCCGCTGGCGATGCCGGCAGTCATGGCGGGATGGTTGCTGAGTTTTACCCTGTCGATGGATGATGTCGTTGTTTCTTCATTTGTGACGGGGCCGGGTTATGAAATCCTGCCACTTAAGATCTATTCAATGGTAAAAGTGGGAGTTTCACCGGAAATAAACGCATTAGCTGCTATTTTATTGGCTATGTCACTGGTATTAGTGCTGATTAGCCAATTTGTGATGCGTGATCGTACGGGTAAGTCTTAACTTTAATTTAAGCGTAGTCACAAGTTGGCTGCGCTCTTACTTCACTAATAACATCATTTCTATCCCAATTAATCAGAATTTCTTTCCCCATCTCCAATTTAACAAGGAATAAGTGGCTTTACCCCACGAAATGACGCTTTTATAATGGCCGTTTTTTTGGGGTAGGTTCATGTCGAACCTGCTATATACGGTAATAACGCGATAATTACGCACCAACTGCGGGGAAACACTACATGAAAAACAGCATGAAAAAGTGGTTCTATCTGTTAGCCGCTGGGATGATGGCATTAAGCATTGGTTCGGTGAATGCTGCTGTCGCTGATGATGGTAAGACACTCTATTTCTACAACTGGACTGAATATGTTCCGCCTGGTTTGCTCAACCAGTTTACTAAAGAAACTGGGATCAAGGTGATTTATTCCACCTATGAATCTAATGAGAGTATGTATACCAAGCTGAAAACCTATAAAGATGGGGCTTATGATCTAGTTGTGCCATCCACTTACTTTATCTCCAAAATGAGTAAAGAAGGGATGCTGCAAAAAATCGATACAAGCAAACTCAGCAACTTTCATAATCTTGATCCTAATCTGCTGCATAAGTCTTTTGATCCAAAAAACGAATATTCCATTCCTTATATTTGGGGAGCGACTGCTATTGGTGTCAACAGCGATAGTATCGATCCCAAAACTATTACTTCTTGGGCTGATTTCTGGAAGCCTGAGTATAAAAATAGTTTGGTATTGACGGATGATGCTCGTGAAGTTTTCCAGATCGCGCTGTTAAAACTGGGCTACTCCGGTAATACAACCGATCCGAAAGAGATTGAAGCGGCGTATAATGAACTGCAAAAGCTAATGCCAAATGTACTGGCATTCAATTCTGATAACCCTGCTAATCCATTTATGGAAGGTGAAGTTGATGTCGGCATGATGTGGACGGGCTCTGCTTATGTTGCACGTCAGGCTGGAACACCTATCGATATTATCTGGCCGGAAGAAGGTGGAATTTTTTGGATGGATAGCCTGGCTATTCCGGCAAATGCTAAGAATGTCGATGGAGCGATGAAGCTGATTAACTTCCTGCTGCGTCCTGAGATTGCGGCGCAGGTTGCTGAAAAAATTGGTTACCCGACACCAAATCTGGCTGCAAAAAAACTGCTGCCAGCGGCTGTGTCGGGGGATAAGTCACTGTATCCTGATGAAGCAATGATCCAAAAAGGGGGATGGCAGAGCGACGTTGGTAATGCTAACGTCCTGTATGAAAACTATTTCCAAAAACTGAAAGCGGGTCAGTGATCCGGGATTTAATTAGAATGAAAGGGAGTGTTTGGCTCCCTTTTTTATTCTTGCGAATTACTGTTTAAAGACCTGGCTACGATGCCAGTTAATAAAGCCTTCCAAAGGGTAATAGTCTCTGTTTTGAGGAAGTAATATTGGCTGTTTTGCAAAATTCCAGAAAAGTTGCTTAACTATCGGGCCACCATTAATACTTTCTGAAACCAGTAACTGCATATTATCGTCAATACTGATAGAGCCCATGTCGAATGCAGAATGATGTAATGAACATAAGGCCAGCCCGTTGTTTATGGTACATGGCCCACCATATTGCTTCCATTTGATGTGTGCTGCTTCCAGACCGACAGGTGTATCGTCATGCCGTAGGTTGTAGCCACATATTGCACACTCGTAGTTATAGGCGCGCAGTATCTGCTGGCGGAAATGGGGATCGCGCATTTTACGGATATCAATTAAAGAGAAATCCAATTGATTGGCGAGTAATTCCTGTACGCTATCGGGGAAATGTTCACTGAGGATTTGTTGCGCCAGTTTATCGATTAAGGTGGGTTTATTACGTAACAACTGATAGCTTTGTTGATCGAAACCACCTTTGACGCTGAATTCAATCAGCTCGCGTTTTGGTGGCTCTTTGCTGCCTTTTTGTGGTGTGCAAAGTTCTGTATTTTGCAGCTCCCAAAAACCATCACCCCGTAGTCGCCAGAAAGGTAAGGTGGGATAGTGATTTTTACGTCTTGGACCAAAATGATGAAGGAGATTCAGTAATGGTTGGTGGATCTCCTCTCCATAATCAAACAGTCGTTCATGGCCTTTCTGGTATTGAGAGAGTACATACAACAACAATAACGGTTTATGTGGTGCACGTTGATCACCCTTGCGCCATACAGAAAGGTTTGAGATCGCAACTTGTAGTTCTTTGATGGTAGGCATGTAAGTTGTTTGATTAAGGAATAAAGGTATTGCGATCATGCTCGCAAAAGTGGTGAAGGGCAAGGAGTTGGTTGAATGAGTAATGCTATCTGGAACTTGATGGAATTAAGACAAATCAAGCAATGTATATCCCATTCTGCGCAGGGAATAAACTTACACCGTATAGACAAAGGCTGGTTTTGACCAGCCTTATTATTTTAGATATTTAGATTCGCTACTTTTTCAATTCAAAGCCCTGCGCGCGTATCAATTGGTTCATTGATTTCAAATCAGCCATGAGATCATCGACATTGTTACTCAACAAATTTTGGTGCATTTCACTAAACGCAACACTCATTTCCTGCAAGCTCTGTATGGTCAATAAATTAGCTTCTTGGAATTGAGAGCTGCTAGCCTGATGTTGCTTGAGTGTTGCGAAAGATTCCACGGCATTCCTAATCATAGGTAAATAGCGATTAAGAAATGTTGTTCCCTGTGGGATATCCCGTTCATCTTCTTTCATACAGTCAATGATTGCTCGGGTTTTTTCTTCTATTTTTCCAAGATAAGGCCACATCTCGTCCGAAACATTAGGCTGGTAGGCCATGATTAAAGCCAATTGATGATAATATTCTCTAAACGTATCTGATGTATTTTCTTTTTCCTGCTCGTGGTGTTTGGTAATTGTTTTTTTTGTAGCCTCTTCTGCTGCACTTTTTATCTCATCCTCAACTTTTTTTATTTCTTCATTGAGCTTTTTTTGCTCAAAACTACAGGCTACAAAAAGTAGAGCAGCATAAGTGATACAGAACCAGATTGGAAATAGTTGAAAATATTGTATCAATGCTGATACGAGTATAAGGCAGCCTATTATCAATAGAACAAACCGCCCACCTTTTACTGATTGCTTACCAATAGATTTGATAAGCAACATAGCAAGACCTGTAAGTAGAATGAATAAAGGTAATAAGTTAGCAAACGTACACAATATTAACAGTAATACGATAATGAAAGATTGCCGAACATTGGAACTGTGCTCACTATGAGGAGGCCAAAGAGCAACCATGCCAATATAATTAGAGAAAGCAATGAGACCTTTAATAGATGGGTTATAAATCCCTTCCCAAAGTTTCCAATTCGTTGTTATACCAATGACTATAGAGCTAGTAAACAGCCCTATACCATGAATTAACAAACGCTTAATAAATGCTTTTATGGTATCCACAATAAAACCATTCCTTAAAAGCTTTCCCGTAAGAGGAAAGCTATTATTTAAAAAATTAACACGTTTTTATGAACAAGCCGGTTATTGATATTTCGTCACTGCGGCATTTAAACGCTGGCGTAGATTTTCTTCCATATTGGCAAGTTCAACCTCCACCTGAGCACGTTTGCTTTTCGCATCAGAAGCAATGCGCATAGTCTCTTCAATTGTATTGACCAGACGGTCTTGCACCTCACGTAAGGTTTCCGCATCAATAATGGAACGTTCAACTTCTGTCGCTACAGCAATGCTGTTCTGTTGCAGAATTTCGGCATTTTTGCGCAGTAATTCATTAGTGGTATCGCTAACTTCTTTCTGCAATTTGGCTGCCTTGCCTTGTGCATTCAGAGACAATTGCAGTACTAACTGACTCTTCCAGATTGGCAGAGTCGTCAGGATACTACTTTGGATTTTTTCAGCCAGTTGCTGGTTATTGCTTTGTACAATACGGATTTGCGGCGCAGTCTGAACCGCTACGGCTTTTGACAGTTCCAAGTCATGAATACGGCGTTCAAATCGGGTGATGTTTTCCATCAGATCTTTCACACTCTGCGCATCCATCATGTCTTTGGACATTTCTGCTTTCATGCGCAGTTCAGGCAGAAGTTCGTTTCTTACCTGTTCCAGCTTCTGTTTACCGGCTTCAACATAGAGTGTAATGTCTTTATAAAACCCTAAATTGCGGGTATAGAGCTGTTCCAGTACATTAATATCCCGCACCAGTGTAGTCATTGCATTATCAAGATGGACGGTAATTGCATCCACCTGTTGAGTTAAAGTTCTGCTATCAATAACTGCGCGCTCTGCTTTTTTGAACAGGGCACCAATCAGAGGAAGGTTTCTGAAAAAACTACTTGTTTTTTCTTCTTCGGTCAGTGCGCCATTCTCACGTACAAACATGACCAGATCAGATAATTTCTTACCGACAGCGCCGGCTTCTTTTGAACGAACATTCTCCAGTAAAGAATCAGCAAAGCGGGCAATTTCACCCATAGGTTTAGCGCCATAGCTAATGACCGCAGTTGGTTGGAAAATATCAATTTTTTCTATCAGAGCGTTGACTTTTTCCTGATCAATCCGATCCGCGAGTTGTGTAGAGTTGGTTTGGCGATCGAACGATGGTATAGGCATAGATTCCGTATTCATGAAGTAGTCCAATTGTAAAATGAATGTATATCCGTTGTTTTTCAAGTGGTAGCTTTGTGGGTTGGTTGAGTTCCTTTACCATCGCGCTATATCTTGAAATCCATAGAGCATAACTAGGTATAATATAAAGAATATTATACGATTTTCTCTGTTTGTTTAAAACAAATTCACTTAAGAATAGGGTATTTCCATTTAATGGATAAACATAATAATTTTTTGATTTAAAATTTTAAGGGTATTTCAGGGGTTATTGACGTTAAAGTTATTTTTAGTCAGGTGATTGTTCTTGAATGGTCCTGTGCTTAGTACTTGGCTTTTTGTGGTAATCCTTCACAGTATTTATCCGTTTAAATAAAATATATACCAAGCTCCATTTTGGCTTGTTTTAATCATTGGTCGAGAAGTGAATACATTATGAAGATTCGAGTATATCATTCTTTTATTTTTATGACTTCCATTTAATCAATAGATTTATCCGGTAGAAATAAAACTGCACTGATATCGGTTTTAAATTTTATGATTCAATGAAATTGGTTTAAGGAGTATTATTACTAAATACAGTATAATTAGAAAGCTGTTTTTATGAACCTTCAAATGATAATTGTTGTTTATATCAAAATTGTAATCGCATCATTCAACGCTATACTCCAAACTACAAGAGTTGATTTCGGGTTAAATACTCTAACCAGAGGATACATATTATGAAAAGCTTGAAGTTATCAGTTGCAGCATTACTGGTGTTGTTTTCAAGTGCAGTAATTGCAGCGCCCACGGTATCAACAGATCACACTGCCAAAACTGGCACAACAGTGGAAAAGAGTGTCAAAACGACCAAAAATAAAATGAGTTCGTTAGAAAAGAAAGCGGGTGAAAACAGCAAGAAATCAACCAAGAAAGGAGAAACTAAAGCTAAAAAAGGGGTGAATACTGCGCTCTGTAAAGACGGAACTTATAGTAAGAGTAAATCGCGTAAAGGTGCATGCGCACGCCACGGTGGTGTAGCCAAATGGTTATAGTTTTCCGGTGACTTTTCATTATGTCTAATTTAGGGGGCTTAAGCCCCCTAATTACTTTTCTATAAGAATCTCTTTTTTTAATTTTCACCCCTCATATATCCGTTATTGTAAGAGTAATATTATTTTTAATGTTGTATCCTTATTTATTTAATCTGACTATTAAAACATGATTAACCACTAAAATAGATAACTAAAAATAGATAAAATTATATCTAATGATTCACATGGATAAATTAATTTTTGCATTGATAATTTAAGATGGGTGCGAAATGATTTTTTTATTAAAAATAAATGAGTTAATCATAATATCGTTAATCAAATATTCTTTATTTTAGATGAAAAACTGTAGGCTAATATGTGATAAATAACACTATTTTCCAGATAAAATCTCAATAATTATTACACTTATTTACGGTATTAAGTAAAAAATATAGATTATTGTCAGTAACGTGCTAATATTCGTTACGTAATTAACCTTACGAACCGCGAATAAAGATAGCTATATATTGATTGCTTTGTTAATATTCGTGTGTTTTTTTATCCAGAGTAATAAAACGAGGAGAAGCAAATGCCCTCTCGAATGATGATGAGGACAACTGCGGTCTTCGCTTTCTTTCTCTCTTTAATCTTTACTGGATTGAGCAATGCTTCAACCAATAGCTCAAAAGTGAAAGAGTATTCTCACAGTGGCATAAAGCATCATTTGCCTGATTTACGAAAATACCCTTCAGGTATACCCAGGAAGAAAGCGTTTTTAAATATTGTTGTCCCTGTAATTGATAAGCATAATCAACAGATTATGCAAGACCGCACATGGCTCCTGTCGCACCATAAATCACATAACTGGTCAGCACAGGATATCAGGCGATTGCAGAGGATCTGCATGGATTACAAAATGACTTGTACCTTACCAAAACGGGTCGATTGGCATAATTTGTTGAGTAGGGTTGATATTATTCCGACCCATTTTGTTGTTACTCAGGCTGCCGCAGAATCAGGATGGGGAACATCAGAACTTGCGCAGAAAAACAATAACCTATTTGGAATGCGTTGTCGTTCGTGTGGCAACGCTAAAGGGAAAATTAAAGGTTATTCAGTTTATGATTCGATTGAAGCCTCTGTCGTCGCCTATATGAAAAATATGAATACGCATCGTGCTTATGAGTCATTGCGTACTTCACGTGCAAGGCAGAGAATAGCACAGGTGCCACTTAATACCGGCAAACTGATCGATCATCTTAAAGGTTATTCCGAATTAGGTGCTGGCTATAATCGTTATTTACATAAAGTATTTAATGGCAATAAGGAATTGATTTCACAAGTACAGGAATACAGAAAGTGATTGCGAGTAATATGATTACTCTTAAATAATCCACACTGTATTAGTTGTATTTAGTTAAAATTACAATGTGGATTATTTTTTATCATGATAGTCTAAAAAACCGTTAGCACATCATAGCATCGCGAAATAGATCATGCCGACAATTGCTCCTGTTGTACCTAAAATAGTTTCCATAATTGTCCATGTTTTTAAGGTCTGCCCTTCTGTTGCTCCAGTAAATTTACCGAACAACCAAAAACCAGAATCATTGACATGACTGAAGATCAATGAGCCACCAGCGATACATACAGAGAGTGCTGCCATTTGTGCACCGGAATAACCCAGTTCACCGATAACAGGTAATATCAGGCCGACAGTGGTCAGGCAGGCAACAGTGGCTGAACCCTGTATCACTCGTACAGCGCCAGCCAGAATAAAACATGCCAATGCGATTGGCAGGCCGGCACCAACCAATGCGTTACCCAACGCAGGCCCTACACCAGAATCAATCAACACTTGCTTGAAGACACCACCCGCCCCTGTAACCAGTAAGATAATTCCCGCTGGTTGGATTGCCGTAGAGCAGACATCCATTACTTTTTCTTTGCTCATGCCACGACGAATTGCCAGGCCATAAATCGCCACCAGACAGGCAATTAAAATCGCGGTGAAAGGGTGACCGATAAATTCCAGCCACTGATACAGTACAGATTGTTTATCAACAAAACGGGCACCAATAGTTTTCAATCCGACTAATACTAATGGAAATAGCACCAGCATTAGACTGAACGCAAAAGAAGGCATTTGGTTCTTACCAATGCTTGGTGTACCCAGATCTTTGGGTAAATCCAGAGTGACATATTTGCTGATGAAATTACCGTATGCGGGGCCAGCCAGTAACATACCGGGAATGGCCGCACTCAGGCCAATCAGGATCATCCAGCCAAAATCTGCTCCCATTTGAGATGCCAGCATCATTGGGGTTGGCCCCGGCACCAGAAATGCCGCCGCCGCCGCTACACCGGCAAACAATGGAACTGCCAGTTTCACCACATTACCGCCAGTCCGACGTGCAACAGCAAAAACCACGCCGATCAACAGTACAATCGCTACATCAAAAAACAGCGGTAATGCACAGATAAGGCCTGCAATACCTAGCGCATAATTAGCCCGTTTTTCACCGAAGCTGCCCAGTAACTTTACGGCGATTTGATCTAGTGCGCCTGTTTCATGCAGGATTTTGCCAAACATGGCCCCTAGTGCGACTACAATAGCAAGGAAGCCCAATGTGCCTGACATACCGTTTTGCATAGTTTGAGCGATTTTTTCTAATGGCATCCCGGAAAAAATACCAGCTCCCATTGAAACCAACATCAAGGCGATAAAGGCGTGCATTCGGGCCTTCATCACCAAAAATAGCAGCAGAAGAACAGAGCCGACAGCCGTCAGCACCAGCGTTAATGTACTCATTAATGCGCCTCAGTAATATGGTGGATTGTTTTAATTGTATTTTTAATTACTTCATCAAGAGTTGGTTTGATATCAATAAGATGGATATCTTTCTCATCACTCGTCGGTTCTTCTAATACTTCAAATTGGGAGATCAGCATTTGTGGTTTGAAAAAATGACCTTTACGTGCTTTCAGGCGGCTTTCAATTAATTCAAAATCCCCCCGCATATACAGGAATGACAAGTTTTTGTTACCATTACGCAGAATATCCCGGTAGCGTTTTTTCAGGGCAGAACATACCAGTAAAGAGATGTTATTGGTACGTTGCATGGCAAAAATGGCATCATTAAGCGCTTCCAGCCACGGTTGACGATCATCGTCATTCAATGCATGGCCTTCTGCCATCTTCTTGATATTGGCGCGGGGATGAAGGAAATCTCCATCTAAAAATGCAGCATCCAGTTTACGGGTAATACCATTGGCAACGGCAGATTTACCACTGCCGGATACCCCCATTAATATAAAAACATGGTTTGGCTGCTGAATATCGTTCATCCTCAAACTCCTTTGTGCAGATTTTGTCACTTGGTCGTCCTTGTGATTGAACTGCAATATTTTCTTTGTGAAATATTACCCGTGAAATGTTACCGGTAACTATTTATTGGCAACATTATCAGTAGCAAAGGATAGGGAGCAATCAATCGAGATTGCTAAAAAAGGAAAATGTGAGGCCTGTCCCAATTGAAGATAGGAAAATATCATTTTAAGCTACAAAAATTAAACACTTTCACCTAATGAAAGTGTAAATCCAACATCAATAAGGGTTTGTTCTGGTTTTTCGCCCTTCAAGCGGGTAAGCAATGCTTCTGCTGCCTTGCGTCCCATTTGGTTACGGGGAGTCAATACACTGGCAAGTTTGGGGCTCATTACCTGACCGACATCATGTCCATGGAAACCCGCTACAGCGATGTCTCCCGGTACTTTGATTCCCTGACGCTGACATTCAAATATTGCTCCAATCGCGATATCGTCATTGGTACAAAACAAGCCGTCGACATCTGGATATTTCAGGTAAGTTTCCTGTAAAAGTTGAGCACCCAATGAGTAAGATGAACTGGCAGGCGTCATCACTTTTCTTGGTTGTAACCCTGCATTACGCATTGCCATTTTATATCCTTCCAAACGGATCAACGTTCTTTCATCTTGTCGGGCGCCGAGGTAGACAACATTCTGGCAACCACGTCCGAGCATGGATTCTGTCATCTGACGTGCTGCTTCAAAATTATCGATACCAACAGCGACATCAAGGCAGGGCGATACACTGTCCATCAGTTCTACAACGGGGATACCCGTGGTTTCCAATACTTTCAGGGTCTTGGGAGTATGTGTTCGTTCGGCTAAGATTAGGCCATCAATATTATAGGAAAGCAGGGAGAGCAGACGCTCTTCTTCTTTCTGTGCTGAGTAGCCATAATGCGCGAGCATCGTCTGATAGCCATGACAATCTGTCACATGTTCAATACCGCGGATAACTTCGGCGAATACCTGATTGGTTAATGAAGGAAGCAACACCCCGATTGTCCGGCTGGTGGAATTGGAGAGAATATCCGGCACACGATTAGGAATATAGCCCAGTTGATCCAAAGCCGCAGCAATCTGTTTCCCTAAGCCTTCGGAAACCTGATTTGGATGACGTAAGAAACGGCTGACCGTCATTTTTGTGACTCCAACGAGGTCTGCAACATCTTGTAGAACGGGGCGTTTTTTCTTCATTTTCAATGCGGTGCAATCAATATTGGGAGGAGCAAGCTAATCAAGTGTGGTTTTAACACATTTAGACACCCTAATAATACGGTTTTTAGCAAAAAATTCTGGCTGTCTCACATTCCATAGAGGCTGCTTTTGTTCGTCAACTGCCATAAAATTTTTTCTGATATAGATATCAGGAATAGTTACTTACCCAGATACAATCAATTTATCGAGAACATATAGAAATTATCAGAGTGAAAAATAACCAATCTGAAATTATTTATACAACAGTCATCTATTAAAATATTTGTAATAATTTATTAATTTATAAGCATTTTTGGTTAAGCATGGATAAGATGGCTTATGCTAGTCTGCCGAGTCTTTCATTTTCCTTTGAGTGTATTATGACCTTAACTAACTTCAGCAAATTGTTAGCTGCTACATTCTGTCTTGTAACTTCATACAGTTATGCAGAAAATGAGCGCCCACTGTTTTCATTGACGATGACTGAATCTGGTGTACCGCAAACGAATAGCGATGGTAGTTTGTCCCGCTCTGCAAAATCAGAATCGCGTATTCTGCCGATTTGGGGGGATGAAGTTCGAGCCAAAGGCTATGATCTTCCTGAGCCATTTGGTGTCAGTTATGGTTATATGAACCTGCGCCAGAATGTTATTGTGGATAGTATTAAGTTTGGATTTACTAATCCAATATTCAAAGTTTTTGAAAAAAATACTGTTGTTAATGCTGGCGATACTCGGAGCAGAAATGAAACCCATTTACTGAAACTGGATACTTGGGTTTTACCTTTTTTGAATGTATATGGTGTTTATGGGAAAACTAAAGGTAAATCTTACACAAATTTGGACAGAGTTATTGTCCTTGGTGATGCTGATACCTATAAAGATATTCCTTTCGAACTAAATTTTAGAGGAAAAACCTATGGTGGAGGTGCAACGGTTGCTGGTGGATATAACCAGTTCTTTGCCACATTAGATGCTAACTATACACGTACTAATCTGGATGTTTTAGACGGTGATATCAGTGCATTTGTCGTCACACCTCGTATTGGTTATGAATTTGTTTTCAAACCATTATTCACTGGTCAGGGGAATAGCAAAGTTCAGGTATGGGTTGGTGCTATGTATCAGGACATTACTCAACGTTTTAAAGGTGATGTCAGTAACCTCGATCTCCCATCTCAGTTGTCAGAAGCATTTAGTTTAGTTTCTGGTATGACCGACATCAAATTCGACGTCAAACAACATCTTGCCCATAAATGGAATAACACTGTCGGTGCTCGTTTCGAAGTCACCCGTAATTTCAATATATTATCTGAAGTTGGCTTTGGTAACCGAAACAGCTTCTACGTTTCTGGTGAGTTTCGTTTTTAATGTTGAACCTTACGACGCTCAAAAGGCTGGTAATATCCCTGTCTCTTCTACACAAATC